>NZ_JAXGFQ010000080.1:0-1208 GCF_051020825.1 Moorella naiadis (nom. illeg.) | reverse complement strand
TGTGAGCGGTAAAATAAAACTGATCCAAAAAGGCTCACTTTGACAATATAAAACTGATCCATCCCCGCCCACCAAATATAAGTTATGACATTACAAAACTGATCCATTGCGGGCAATTTTGATATTGTAAAAGTGATCCACTCCTGAACCTCCCTCCTGTATACTAAGAAACAAGCAAAATTCTTAGTAACAGGGAGGGAGAAAGGGAGTGATTGATATTAACCTCTACGAAGAAATTAGACGCCTCTATGCCGTGGAAAAGCTTTCCCAAAGGGCAATAGCCAGGAAGCTCGGTATTTCCCGCAACACCGTCAAGCGTTACTGTAAAGGCGAAAACGTGCCCTGGGAAAATAAACCCCGGCAGTATGAACGGCCGGTGACCGGGCCGGTAGAAGCAATCGTCAGAGAGTGGCTCATTAAAGATAAGGACGCCCCACCTAAGCAGCGCCATACTGCCGAACGGGTTTACCAGCGCCTGGTGGAAGAACACGGTTTTACGGGTTCATATTCCACCATACGCCAGCTGGTGCGGGAACTGCGGCCGGAAGTCAACAAGGCTTACATACCGCTGGAGTTTGCTCCCGGCGAGGCGGCCCAAGTAGACTGGGGCGAAGCAACTGTGATCATCGCTGGGCGGAAAGTTAAGGTACAGCTATTCTGTTACCGCCTCTGCCATAGTTGTGCCCCTTATGTAGCCGCTTTTCCCAGCCAGCGCAGCGACTGCTTCCTGGCCGGTCATGTCCAGTCCTTTAACTTCTTCGGCGGCGTTCCCAGGCGGTTGATCTACGATAACTTAAAGACCGCCGTTAAGGATGGCTGGGGCCGTTACGTCAAGGCGGAACAGCCGGCCTTTGTAGCCCTGAAAAGCCATTACGCCTTTCGGGCCGACTTCTGCAATCCCCGTGGAGGTAATGAAAAGGGGCTGGTGGAGGGCCTGGTAGGCTATATACGCCGCAACGTCCTGGTCCCGGTGCCGCGGGTTAACAGCTTCGAAGAACTGCAAGCGGAGCTGGATAAAAGGTGCCGCCAGTACCAGGACAAACACCTGCGCTACCACCCGGCCCCGGTGAAGGAAGCCCTGGCCCGCGAAAAGCAGCATCTGACATGCTTACCCGCACGGGAATTTGATTACGCCCTGACCAGGATGGCTGAAGTGGATAGTTTGAGCCTCATCAAGTTTGAAAAAAACCGCTACTCGGTGCCGGTAA
>NZ_JAXGFQ010000079.1:0-1303 GCF_051020825.1 Moorella naiadis (nom. illeg.) | reverse complement strand
AATGGCTTGTGCTTTTTGGTTCAATGTGGGGTACTTTTAAATGACGATCTGGGGGAATTTTGAGTTGACAAATACAATCGTATGTCTGCAGCCTACCTATCAGGGATTGAAACCAGGGCCTTTAACCCCGCAACCTGCTCAACAGTTCGTCTGCAGCCTACCTATCAGGGATTGAAACGCACCAGCAATGCACCTTAGGCAGGAGCGGCCCGACAGTCTGCAGCCTACCTATCAGGGATTGAAACAGATCGTCACGTACAGAGGCTAAAGCCTTTTCAACGTCTGCAGCCTACCTATCAGGGATTGAAACGGGTTCGGTATGAGTACCACAAAGGCTTGTGGACTTGGTCTGCAGCCTACCTATCAGGGATTGAAACCAAGCTGGCCGGGGATTGGAAAACCTGGGAACGTGAGTCTGCAGCCTACCTATCAGGGATTGAAACTGGCAACTTGCACCGCTATTTGCTCAGTCCGGCCGTTCGTCTGCAGCCTACCTATCAGGGATTGAAACCTCCTGATACTCACTTGCCGGACAATTTTTTGCATCTGGGTCTGCAGCCTACCTATCAGGGATTGAAACTATATGAATAGTACTAAGTTAATATATCACTACATGTCTGCAGCCTACCTATCAGGGATTGAAACGCTCGATCTCTTTCCATCCCAGGTACGGCCCAAAAGTCTGCAGCCTACCTATCAGGGATTGAAACACGGCAACGGGATGAACCGTGAACGAGCAACCGCTCCGTCTGCAGCCTACCTATCAGGGATTGAAACACAAATGCAAAAGGGTATAATACAATAATGGTGCAAGTCTGCAGCCTACCTATCAGGGATTGAAACATAAGGATTCATTCCGAACGACGATGCTCTTGCATCCGTCTGCAGCCTACCTATCAGGGATTGAAACGAAGTCGATCCAGCCATCATAGAATCCAGCATCGTTCGTCTGCAGCCTACCTATCAGGGATTGAAACAAAGGAGGAATATAGGATGTGGCGGGATTTGGTTCTCGTCTGCAGCCTACCTATCAGGGATTGAAACTATGCAGGGCAAGTTCCTTATACCCGTCTTCGCTATGTCTGCAGCCTACCTATCAGGGATTGAAACCCTGGACAGTGAAAGCCGGGTAGACCCCGAAACTCGTCTGCAGCCTACCTATCAGGGATTGAAACTGGAGCGACAGCTTTTCTTCCTCATTATCTTTTTCGTCTGCAGCCTACCTATGTGAGCGGTAAAATAAAACTGATCCAAAAAGGCTCACTTTGACAATATAAAACTGATCCATCCCCGCCCACCAAAT
>NZ_JAXGFQ010000078.1:0-1316 GCF_051020825.1 Moorella naiadis (nom. illeg.) | reverse complement strand
GTGCCCTCCTTGGCATGCCTTTTGTTCCTGGTGAGACTTGATTTTTAACTATTGGTTGATAGCCTGAGTAGTTACGTAACATCAAGCAAAGTTGCAAAAAGCCTTTCATACAGTGCCGCGATTAGCGCCCTGACTTGCTCAGGCGACCGTCACCAGTTACCAGCCCGCTAATCCGGTTTATAGCCCAGGTGACGGGATATCTCCCAGCCGGCCTGGCGCACCAGTTGCCCCAGTTCCGGTACCCGCTCCGGGGTGACATGCAGGGTGGGGCCGGATATACTTAACGCCGCTACCACCCGGCCGCGGTGATCAAAGATGGGTGCGCCGACGCAGCGGATCCCCTCTTCATTTTCACTGTCATCGATGGCGTAACCGCTTTCCCGCACCCGGTCCAGCTCTGCCTCTAGGGCAGCCATGGTGGTAATAGTACGGGGGGTAAAACGAGGCAACCCCTTGCCGGCAATGATCTTGGCCACTTCCTCCGGCGGCAGGAAGGCCAGCATGGCCTTGCCGACAGCTGTCGAGTGCATGGCTACCCGGTGGCCAATCTGGGAGTACATACGGATGGTGCGGTTACCTTCCACTTTATCCACATAAACAGCCTCGCCGTTGTTCCTGATAACCATATGCGCCACTTCCTGGCTGGCAGCAGCCAGTTCCTTGAGATAGGGGTGGGCTACAGCACGGACATCAAGACGGTCCAGGAGGCTGCTGCTTAGATCCAGGACCTTTAAACCCAGGGTGTATCTTTCTGTAGCCGCTTCCTGCTCAACGTAACCATAAGCCTTCAGCGTGGTGAGCAGGCGATAGACAGTACTTTTATTGAGGCCCAACCGGCGGCTGAGCTCACTTAAACCCACCCCTTCCCCGGCTGCTGCCAGGGCTTCCAGGACTTTGAGCCCCTTCTCCAGGGACTGGACGAGACCTTCATTTGGTGGCAAAACTTTTCACCCCGGAAACAAAGCTTTTTTATATTGTAGCATTATTTCGCGGCCGGGAAAATAATCATGCGGTTACCTACCGCGAGTATCGCTAAATCCAGCTAGCTGCCGGATGGTCCTGCTTCTCACCTCCCCGGTTATCGCTATAAGGTTGACCGCCCGGCAAGTTGAGTAGTTACGGTTAAATACAACTTAACCGGCTGCCCCCCACCATCCCCCTACCCTCTCCCTACCCTCTCCGTTTTATGGTCGTATGGATCATAAAGTAAAATTTAACCTGATAGTAAAGAGTTTCTTTCAAAGGGGGTTTTAAAGGGTGACCCCGGACTTAAAAATGGCAATCTCCCTTGAGCCCATAGTTTCCGCTTTTATCCA
>NZ_JAXGFQ010000077.1:0-1321 GCF_051020825.1 Moorella naiadis (nom. illeg.) | reverse complement strand
GGAGGTGGCCATTCACCCCCGGACCTATCTTGCTGATCAGACCTGCCTGGTGCTAGAGCACTACCTGCCAGTGCTGGTGCAAAAGCCGCGTTCCCTGGCCAATGCCGCACCTTTACGCCGGGCTTCCTTGCCCCCGGGACTTTATGAGCTCAAAGAGCGCCTCTTAGGCCGGGGTGAGGACCGGGAACTGGCGCGCATCCTGGGCCTGATCCTCGAGTATGGTATTGAGGAAGTAGAGAAGGCCATAAAACTTGCCCTCAAAAGCGGCCAGGATAGTTTCCAGGCAGTACGCTATTACCTGGGCCAGGAAGATAATGCGGACACTAACCAGGTACAGCTGGATGCCGCCTTCCCCATGGTGGCAGAAGTTAACCTGAAAGCATACGACAGCCTCCTGGGGGGTGGGGTCCATTGAACCAGGCAACAGCTATTCCTTTATATGCCAAAGAACTCAAGCTTCCTACCTTTGCCGATTACCCGGCTGTAATCCGCCAGGCTACGGACCAGGGCTGGGGTTACGAAGAATTCCTCGCGGCGATGCTGGCCCGGGAAGCAGCCAGCCGCAAAGAAAGGCAGATAGCCAGGCGCGTTAAACTCGCCCGCTTCCCTTTCCAGAAAACCTTGGAGGAATTCAAATTTGAGGCCCTGCCCCATGTACAAGAAGCCCTGGCGTGGGAACTGGCTGCCGGCGAATTTATTAAACGCCGGGAAAACATTGTCATGATCGGTAACCCCGGCACCGGGAAAACCCATTTAAGTATCGCCCTGGGCCTTAAAGCCTGTGTCCACGGCTACTCGGTCCGCTTCTTTACCGCCGCCGGCCTGGTTACCAAACTGGCTGAAGCCCAGGACGAAAAAAGGCTGGGCCGCATGCTCAAAGAACTCTCCCGGGTTAACCTGTTAATTGTGGATGAGCTCTCTTATATCTCCCTTCCCCGTCAGGGTGCAGAGTTTCTCTTTCAAGTTATTTCTGAAAGGAGTGAGCGTGGCAGTGTAATTATTAACACCAACCTGGACTTCTCCAAATGGGAGGAAATTTTTGGGGACCGCATGTTGGCGGCAGCCCTGGTAGACCGGGTTACCTTTAAGTCCCATATTTTGAACATGAACGCAGAATCCTATCGCCTGAAACAGCGCCAAAAAGCCAAGGCTGGCTAGAACGGCTGTTCGTCGGTCGCGCTGCCTACCCCTTCCCTGGGGAAGGGTAGGCAGCGTCCCTTCATCCTCAACGTTTTCACATAGGGTGGATCACTTTTACTTTATCATAAGTGGATCAGATTTACTTTGCCATAGTGGATCATTTTTGTATTGACAAACGCAG
>NZ_JAXGFQ010000076.1:0-1381 GCF_051020825.1 Moorella naiadis (nom. illeg.) | reverse complement strand
CTCAAAAAGATTTCTCCTCTCATAGTGACATTTTCTCAGTCCGCTTATAGGGTGACAATATCACTGTCCGGCGACACGCAAGATGAAAAAGAGTTGTAGTTCCTAAGTAAAGATGATAGAATAAAGTAAAAGTAATCAAACAGCAAGAGAGCAAGAACATAGACCTTTCTGAACTGGGGGCGTGTAGTTTAATTAAGGAATTGCGTAGCGGCGAAAATTCTAAACAGCGGATTGACCGCTTAATCAAAGAAGGCAAAATGCCTCAGCAAGCGGTTATTGAGGCAGAGAAATTCTGGCAAACTAATTTGCGCAAACCGCTGGTTGGCCCCCTTGGAGTTGAAATTACCGTTACTTTGGGTGATTTTTATCATGCTATTGTTGATCCCCGTATTTGGCGCCATCCGGAACGTATCAAGATGGCTCTGAAGTCGGTGGTAGAAATTGTGGAATCCAAGAACTATCCTTCATATGAAGTTTGGATCTGCAGGTGGAAAGAAGATGGCAAAGAGATTACAGCAATTGCAGTAATTGCCCCCGATAGAACCTTGAAAACCCTCCATATTGGTGATGAAAAACGGATAAAGCGGCTTAAGAAGGGCGTGAAAATTTTATGGAGCAAATAATTACGGCCAGTATTGAATACAGCCCGGAAACCGATGTGCTGGTTTTGTGGGCAGAACCGGCACCAACTGAATGGGAAGTAGATCCCCTGGATGCCATGGTATGGGTTTATTATGCTGTTGATGATCAAGGAAGGGGGACAGAGCGAATAGTTGCCGTGGAAGCTATCGATTTTAGCAAATTACCTTTAGAAAAAATATCCGGTCTGGCTGATTTGCCTGTCTTATGGAAACTAAATGGCGAAAAACCGAGCAAAACAATTGATATCCTTAAGCATCTGCAGAGCATTATGAAAGCTAGAAGTGAACAAGCGGTGGGGATTGCTTAAAGTTTTATTATAGAATAGCCTTGCTCATAGTTGCGAAAAGGTGTGCTGCCCATGACAATCAAGGAAGAAATCATTCCTATGATCCACCAAATGCCGGAAGACGCCCGTGTAGAAGATATTGTGGCCGAATTATATTTCCGGAAAAAAGTGGATAGGGGGCTACAGCAGTTAAAAGCGGGCCAGGTCCTAACCCATGACCAGGCCAGGGAGCGCCTGAAAAAATGGCTCGAATAGTCTGGACCTCAGAGGTCGTGACAATTGTTTATGGTATCAGGCTGTCGCTTGAGATATGTAAACCAGTGCTGACGCATTAACAAAAAGGACCTTGCGGCGCTTGGATTAATTACAGGTAGCCAAAAAATTTCTACCTGTGCAGTTGCATGTACCATGATTAACCAATAATGGCAACAATCTCACTAGACAACGCTAGCA
>NZ_JAXGFQ010000075.1:0-1499 GCF_051020825.1 Moorella naiadis (nom. illeg.) | reverse complement strand
CAGTCGACAAAGGCGCGCAGGAAATTGCCTTCCCCGAACTGGATGACCCGCTCCGGCAGGTGGCCCGGGTAGGGGCCTGCCTCCAGGTTGGGGGGAAAGTTGAAATCGCCGGTGAGCAGGGTTTTATTTAAAGGTCGCAACCTGTATTCTCCTTCCCATATTTAGTATTACGCCTGGAAAGCTGTTAAGCCGTCTCCAGTTTCCGCAAATCACGAAAAGCTGGATCATCGTAAGGTATTATCTCGCGGCCATGATTGCCGGCCAGGAACCACAGGTAATAAAGTTTAACCCCCGGCGGGGCGGCTACCGGGTGATAGCCGTATGGTATTTTAAACGTATCTCTATCTCTAATCAAAAATGCTTCATTTACCTTACCATCTTCAGTATATAAGAGCTGGACGCCGAAGAGGTTAGCCGGTTCAACCCGGAAGTGGTAGATCTCAACCAGCTCTGTTTCCTGGGGCGGCCGATTCCGGTCGTGTTTATGAGAAGGAAAGCTGGACCAGCTTCCCGGGGCGCTGTAGGTTTCTCCGACAACAATCCGGTCCACCCTGCCCTCGCCATTCTCGACGATAATATCATGTACTTCCCGCTGCCAGAATTGAGCACCGCGGTGATTCGTTGTCACTTCATCTGGTAAAACCACAAACGGTTGATACTTTTTTTCGGCTTTTACCTGGCAGAAGCTTGCCTCCAGGGCAGTTTCGGCTTTTACTCTGTAATCACTGTCTCTGGGTATATAGACTGTGGTAGCCTTTCCCTGAAAAACACTTTCCCTGACGCCCAGGTTTTCAAAATGCTTATTTTCAACCACAAATGAAGCCTTACCGCTCATAATAACAGCCGCAAGCTCATACTCACCCGAACGGGAGGTGAATTCCTCACCTGGCGTTAATTTTAATAAAGCAAACCCCATTAAGTCATTCGTGCCGTTGGGCTGAAGAATTTGTTGAAATCCTTTGCTCTCTTGACAATGGTAATACAGCTGCTCCATATTGTTTCGTCTCCCTTTCAAAAGTAACTTTAATGATTGCAATAGACCCGACTATTTTTAAGCAGAAATTAATTCACCGAGGCGGCCAACAGGTTACTATCTCAACTGGTTCGCTATTAAAATTATCAGCTCCTCACTACATCAAGTGGGTAGACCAAAATCCAGGTTACCAGCAATGAGTTAAGAGATGGTAATAAAATTAGCCTTATTATGATAGCCACAGGCCTTTGCTTTTCCAGCTTAGTCCCCTCCAGGAGGACATTTGAAATACGGCTGGTAAACCAAGTAAATACTTCTCCTCCGAAATCACGCGGGCTTACAGTTTTTTCTATATTTTACTTAAATGGAAATATTTAGTAGTAACCAAACAACGCCTTCACCAAGCCCTGGGCTTTGTACACTATCCTGAAAATAGCGTTCTTGCGAACCAGTATGCTACTGTACTGGGGGTGGGGCAGGTCCCCTCCAGGCGCTGGTTGCGCCCTTATACTTGAACGAGCTCCGC
>NZ_JAXGFQ010000074.1:0-1593 GCF_051020825.1 Moorella naiadis (nom. illeg.) | reverse complement strand
TTATCAAGCACCTCTACGACTATACCGACGAGCAACTTTTGGAGCAGTATTACTTCAACTACCAGATAGCCTATGCCTTAGGCCAACGTAACCTGGGCGAACTCTATATTTGCGAAAGGACCCTTTATGACTTCCGCCGGCGGGTTTACGAGTATACCCTTAAGCATCCCGAAGAAGAGGACCTGATATGCCAGCAATTCCAAGGACTCCTTGACCACTTCATCGCCATCACCAAAATCAAGACCAATGAACAGCGCATGGATTCCACCGCCATCATGCCCAATATCAAACGAGCCGGAAGGTTAGCCCTGGCTTTCGACGTTTTAAAACAAGGGGTGGCAGCCTGCCCCCAGGAGCTATTGCCAGAGACCCTGCAAAAGGTTTTAGAGCCAGCCTTTAAAACCGAGGTCCTCTATCGCTCCCGCAGCCAGGAGGCATGCGCCAGGTTGGAAAAAGTCCTGGAACTGCAGGAGCAGCTTGTGGCTTTGACCTCCACCCGACCAGAAATCGCCAGCAAACCGGAGCTCAAACTCGTCCAACGCTTTCTGGCTGAACAGACCACCTATGACCCGGAACAAAAGCGGCGGGTAGTCAAAGAAAGCAAAGATATTAGCCCGGACTCCCTCCAGTCGGCCTATGACCCGGACGCCACCTTTCGTAAGAAAGGGAACAAAGAGCAGGTGGGTTACGTCTGCAACCTTACCGAGACCTGCAGTGAAGATAATGACGTCCAGTTCCTCACCGACTACACCCTGGCAAAGAACAGCAAAGCCGATGTCGAGATGGCCGCAGAGCGGCTACCCGAAATTAAAGAGCGAACCGGATTAACGGACCTCTACACTGATGGCGGCTTTTACGGCGAAGACACGCACCGTAAGGCCGAAGAAGAACTGGGTGTGAAGATGCACTATACCAATCTAACCGGGCGGAAACCGGCAGCAGATAAAATACCCTTGACTGACTTTAGCATCGAAAACCATAAAAAGATCTTAGCCTGTCCGCAAGGGCAGCCCCCCACCCACACCTTTTTTGACGAACCTAAAGGAAAAATTACGGCCTGGTTTGACCCCCAAACTTGCCGGGAGTGCCCCCGCCACGAACAGTGCCCGGTGAAGATCCAGAAGAAAAAAGCCTTGCTGCAATTTAATCAAAGCGCCCTTCTGGCAGCAGAGACCCGTAAAGAATTGGCCAGTGGCGAATGCCGGCGGCAAAACACCAGCAAACGGGTGGCCATCGAAGGAACCGTCTCGGCGATAAAACGCGGTCGCGGTGCTACCAAGCTAGCCGTACGAGGTCAAGTAAAGAGTGCCTTGGTAATGGGCCTGAAATGTATCGCCCATAATTTCCAGCAGCTTAAAAGCTGGTTTAAGATTAAAGCCAAAGAGGCTAAGGAAATATCTGTCAAAACAAAAATGCCTTTACAAGGGGTTAGTGTCCCTATTTGATGGAAAAACCAGGAAAAAGGGGGTGAATTGCGGTTTTAGGCTCGCCACTAATGCGACTATATCACCTATAAAATGCCATTTTTGATGTCAAAGAGCGATTGCGTACCTGGCATGAGTTAGTTATTTTGGGGTTCTTGCACCAGAATCA
>NZ_JAXGFQ010000073.1:0-1866 GCF_051020825.1 Moorella naiadis (nom. illeg.) | reverse complement strand
ACCCTGCTGGCCCTGGAACTGGAGGAACTGACCCTGGAACAAAAAATAATCCTGGCCTATAACCGCGAAAGGGTCCAATCCAGGCTGGGCAAAGCCTTTATTAACTTCCTGCGTTCCCCCAACCGGGGTTTCTGTTGATAAGGCGTTTCTTTTCGAGTCAAAGGTAGAGACCGGCAGGATACCCCTGGCTCCCTATAACCTCCTACCACGCTTTTCGCTATGCCGCCTATTTCACCCGCCGTACAGTTAATTGCCAGATGCCGTTGTCGATTTCTTTAACGGAAGTTTTATAACCCTTACGGCGCATCTCATTATTAATAGTTATGTAGGCACAGCTGTGGTCGGTTTCCAGGACAACGGCATCGCCCACCTCTAGGTCTTTTAACTTCTCCCGGATCTTAATATTGGGCACCGGGCACATCTCGCCCAGGGCATCAATAAAGTATTCGGCCATCAACCACTCCCCCCTGGTTATCATATTTGGCCTCTAATACCCGCTCCAGCTTCCAGGTTTATACCCGGGCCGGCCGCAGGACCCACCACATGCCCAGGGAAGCCAGCATGCCTGCCGCGCCGCCGAAGTAAAAGGGCGCCTGGGCCCCGAAGGTATCCCACAAAAAACCGGCCAGGGTGGAAGCCGGCAGGAGGCCGATGCCCACCATGGTAGCGTGGAGACCGATGAGGGTGGCCTTCTGCTCCGGGGGCGCGATATCCGCCACCAGGGCCTTTTCTACCCCCTCAGTAAAGCCGATATAGATGCCGTACACGGCGAAGAGCCACCACATGGCCACCGGGTCTTTGACCACCGCAAAACCCAGGTAGACCAGGCCATAGGCCAAGTAACCGAGGACCAGCAACGTCCGCCGACCGATGCGGTCTGACAGGTGACCGGCAGGGTAAGAAACCAGGCTGTAGACCAGGTTGTAAACCAGGTACAAGAGAATAACCGTTTCCGGGGCAAAGCCCAGGCCCCTGGCCCGCAAAAGCAGGAACTGGTTGGAGGAGTTGCCCAGGGTAAAGAGAAAAACAACCACCAGGAAGGCCCGCAGGCGCGGGTCGAGGACCCGCCAGTTGAGGGATGGTTTCTTCGTTGGGATCCCGGCCGGGCCCTTTTCCCGGACCAGGAACAGGACCGCTACCCCCAGGACGGCCGGGATAAGGGAGTAAAGGAAAACCGCCCGGTAATCCCCCCGGTAACCGGTCAGGAAATAATAGGCCAGCACCACCCCCAGGCTGGCCCCCAGGGTATCCATTAAGCGGTGCAGGCCGAAGGCGGCTCCCCGCTGCCCCACCACGGCGGCTTCGGCAATAATGGCGTCCCGGGGAGCGGTCCGCACCCCTTTGCCAAAGCGATCGGCTAGGCGGCCTGCCAGCACCCAGCCCCAAGAGGTAGCCAGGACTAGAAAGACCTTGCCCAGGGCCGAAAAGCCGTAGCCGCCGATAGCCAGGGGTTTCCTGCGGCCGAGGCGGTCGGAGATGGCGCCGGAAAAAACCTTGAGGAGGCTGGCCAGGCTTTCGGCCAATCCTTCGATAATACCGACGAGGCCCGGGCTGGCGCCCAGGGCCGCGGTCAGGTAAAGGGGCAACAGGGGATAAACCATCTCCGTAGAGATATCCGTCAACAGGCTGGTGAGACCGGTAATGAGGACGTTAAACATGGAAATGGCTCCTTGAGATCTTGATGGATACTACTGGTATGAATAATAGCCAGGATGATTACTCTTTTATTTACTACGCGGTAAATAACCCTATGTTTGCCGGCATTATTTCCCTAATATCTGGCCTTGATCACTAGCGTTGCATAAAAATCTGCAGCTTACCCCAAGGCAATATATGGAAACTGGATACGTGTAACATAATAACATT
>NZ_JAXGFQ010000071.1:0-1912 GCF_051020825.1 Moorella naiadis (nom. illeg.) | reverse complement strand
CAGAAACAGGAACTCATTTTAAAATACTACCAGGAAGGAGAATCCCAACGAAGAATTTCCAGACAGACAGGTATCTCTCGAAAAACCATTCGCAAATACATCAACCAGTACGAAAAGAGAAGGGCAGAATTACTTGACACCCAGGAAGGAGCAGATAATAGCGCTCTTATTGAGGCCATTGTTGAAGCTCCCAAATACACAGTGGGTGAACGCCCCAAACGCAAACTAACCGAGGAGATGGTCCAAAGGATCCAGGCCTACCTGGATGAAAACGAGGAGAAGAAAAAGAAAGGCCAAGGCAAGCAGCAGAAAAAAATCATGGATATCCATGAAGCCCTCCAGGCAGAAAACTTCGACATCAGCTACAGCACGGTTTTACGTACGGTCCGTAGTTTGGTCCAGCAACCGCAGGAAGCCTTTATCAAAGCCGTTTACCAGCCGGGGGAGGTTTGTGAATTCGACTGGGGGGAAGTCAAGTTAACCATAGATGATAAACTACAAGTCCTGCAAATGGCTGTCTTTACCTCGGCTTACGGCAACTACCGCTGGGCTTACCTATTTACCAAGCAAGCCACCGAATGCTTCCAGGAGGCGCACGCCCTCTTTTTTGCCCACCTTGGCGGTGTGTACCAGAGGATGGTCTATGACAACATGAAGGTGGCCGTCAAACGCTTCGTGGGCACGGAAAAGGAACCGACTCAGGCCCTGCTGCAACTTTCCCTATACTACGGTTTTACCTTTCGCTTATGTAATATCCGCAGCGGCAATGAGAAGGGCCATGTGGAGCGGAGCGTGGAAGTGGTGCGCCGTAAAGCCTTCGCCTTCCGTGACACCTTTGCCACTCTGGCAGAAGCCAATGATTACCTTCTGGAGGTTTGCCAGCGAGGCAATCACCAAGAACAGGAGGCCTATGGCGGCCAGAGTGCGGCATACCGCCTGGCTGAAGAACGGGCCTATCTATTGCCCTCCCTACCCCCCTTTGACGCCGCCAGGACCCGCCAGGCCCGCGTCGACAAGTACGCCACCATCGTCGTCGACCAGAACCATTATTCCGTCCCCGATGTCTATGTCGGCAAAGTGGTATTGGTGAAGGTCTACTCCGGATGCGTCCAGTGTTTTTATGAAGGCAGCCAAGTGGCCGAACATCCCCGCCTCACCGGCAGCCGCGCGTGGTCAATGCAGCTGGCCCATTACCTCACGACCCTAAAGAAAAAGCCTGGTGCCCTGGCCGGAAGTCAGGCCCTGCAACAGGCAGACAAGAAACTTCAAAGTATTTACCACACCTATTATAGCAAACGAGAGAAAGAATTCATAGAGCTGCTACAGTATTTACAGGAAGACGGCAGCTTAAGCGAGGTAGAGAAGAGCATCCAGGAATTGAGCCGAATCCACCCCGAGCACGTAAGTACCGCCAAGATCAAGATCCTGTGTGCTAAAAGGAAGGAAGCCCCGTATCTCCCTAGTATAGCTTCGGAGGAAACTCAGGCCATTGCGGACGAAGCCCGGCGCCAATTGCAGCAGTATGGCGAACTGCTTCAGGAGGTGGCCAGCGCATGAGTATCACCCCGCGCCAAAAGTGGCACGAACTCATCATGGCTGCGGCTAAAGAGCTTAGACTCCCCATGATCCGTCAGCACCTGGAAGAACAGGTAGCGGAGGCATTGCAAAAAGATGCCAGCTACGAAGAATTTCTGGCCTTGTTGTTACAGCAAGAGTGGGATGCGCGCAAGGAATCAGCCCGCTACAACCGGATCCGGCGGGCCGAGTTTACCCATAAAAAGTACCTAGAGAGTCTTAGCGTTGGCGACCTGCCCCCCGATGCGCAAAAAAAGTTAAAATTGCTCAAGAGCCTAACCTTTATCCAGGAAGGGAGGAATGTGATTTTAGCTGGTAATGCGGGTACCGGCAAGAC
>NZ_JAXGFQ010000070.1:0-2146 GCF_051020825.1 Moorella naiadis (nom. illeg.) | reverse complement strand
GTAACTACTCAGCCACCCCAAGAAATTAAAAAATGATGCTGGACTCGGCGCTGCTTTTCATGTAGAATGGAACCATGAAAACAGAAGCAGCGTTCCGGGTAACACAAATAACCGAAACCCACATCCAGACAATCAAACAGCTAATAGCTGATAACCCCTCCTGGAGCCGCAGTAGACTATCAATGGAACTCTGCCGGCTCTGGAACTGGTACTCTCCTGTCGGCCAGATGAAGGATATGGCCTGCCGCGACCTTCTACTCAAGTTAGAGCAGCAAGGGCAGATCGTACTGCCCCGTAAATCTGCAAGTGTTAGGCAGGGCGGGAATAGAACCTCAATCACCCCGGTACCTCATTCCACGACCGCCATCACCGGGCAATTAAAAGACCTGTTGCCCCTGCGGGTGGAAGTAGTGGAGAGTAGCCATCCATCCTGGCCCCTGTTCAAATACCTGCTCTTTGGTTACCACTACCTGGGCTTCAGCGGCACGGTGGGCGAGAACATGAAGTACCTGGTGTATGATCGCTACAACCGCCCGCTGGCCTGTTTTCTATTCGGCTCTGCCGCCTGGAGCTGCACCGCCCGGGATAATTTCATCGGCTGGGACAAAGAGAGTCGCCTCAATAATCTCTGTTATCTCACCAACAACACGCGCTTTCTCCTTCTTCCCTGGGTGCAGGTCCCTCACCTCGCCAGCCATCTCCTGGGACTAATCACCCGCCGCATTAAAGGAGACTGGCAGCGCAAGTACGGGCATGGCCTGTTCCTGTTGGAGACCTTTGTGGAGATAAACAGGTTTCGCGGCATCTGCTATCAGGCGGCCAACTGGCGCTACGTCGGCCTGACCAAGGGCCGCAGCCGCAATGACCGCTGTCACAGTTTAAAGGTCCCCGTCAAGGCCGTCTACCTGTATCCCCTGGCCAAGCACCTGCCCGGGGGTGAGGCCTCGTGACGCGGGAGGAGATCCTGGCCGTTTATCATGAGGGACCCGAAGCGGTAGTCGCCCTGGTAGAGGGCCTGCTAGCCAACTTTGAGCGCATTTACCAAAGCCAGGCCCGGCAGATCGCGCTCCTGGAAGCAAGGGTCAAAGAACTGGAAAACCAGCTCAACCAGAACAGCAGGAACTCTAATAAGCCCCCCTCCAGCGATGGTTTTAAGAAGCAAACCAAAAGCCTCCGGAAAAAGAGTGGCAAGCCAAGCGGCGGGCAAAAGGGGCATCCCGGCCACACGCTGAAGATGGTGGCCAACCCTGACCAGGTGCAGGTGCACCCGGTGACTTGCTGCCAGCAGTGCGGCGCCTCCCTGACTGAACAGGCCAGCGCTTCTTACGAAAGACGCCAGGTGTTTGACATCCCGCCGCTGAAGCTTTTGGTCACCGAGCACCGGGCGGAGCAAAAGACCTGTCCGGTGTGCGGCACCTGCAACAAGGCCTCCTTTCCCGCCAGCGTTACCCAGCCGGTACAGTACGGCCCTGAAGTCCAGGCCTTAGCTGTTTACCTCAATCAATACCAACTCCTTCCCTACGACCGCATCAGGGAACTATTTGCTGACCTTTTCGGGCAGCCAATAGCCGAAGGTACCCTGCTGGCCGCCAATCAGGCCGCAGCCGCGGGCTTAAGTGACACCGAACAGGAAATTAAGCAGAGACTCTTAAACTCTCCCGTCGTTCATTGCGACGAGACCGGCAGCCGGGTAGGAGGGAAACTGCAATGGCTCCATGCTGTCAGCAACGACCACCTGACCCATTACAGCATCCAACCCCAGCGCGGCTCCAAGGCCATGGACACGATCGGGTTTTTAGCCGTTTACCAGGGGATCGCCAAACACGACTTCTGGAAGCCTTACTTCAAATACCCCTGTGGCCATTCCCTCTGCAACGCCCATCACCTGCGGGAACTGACTGGTGTCATTGAAAATGAGCACCAGGCCTGGGCGCAACAGATGCAAGAGCTACTTCTTACCATCAAGGTGGCGGTAGCGAAACAAAAGGAAAACGCTCAGATGCATCTGGAACTGGAGCAGCTGATGGATTTCGAGTCTCGCTACAGCAGCATCATCGCCCTTGGGTATGAGGAAAACCCCTTAGTCATGGAGGAAAAACCCAAAGGCAAGCGGGGCAAAGCGAAAAAGACCAAAGCCAGGAACCTG
>NZ_JAXGFQ010000069.1:0-2198 GCF_051020825.1 Moorella naiadis (nom. illeg.) | reverse complement strand
CAGGGAGAAAGCATGCTCGTACTGATAGCCCTGATGCTTTTCCGTCAGGATATTTTCTTCAATGTCCCAGCGGTGGCGGGCGGCCTGATTGCAACGGGCCACGATATTTTGTTTCGTTAATGGCCGGGAAGACACCCAGGCCCAGTGGGCCTCCTTCTTTTCTCCCCCCTCTTCCCAGAATTCCGTGCATCCCGCCACGTGAATTTTTAGCCGCCGCCAGGACCTGGAAGCTTCTTGGAAGTCATAGTCGATGTGGTTGACCCACCAAAAAATTTGCTCCCGGTTGCCCCAATGGTACCTTAATGTCTGGTCCTTTTCCAGCTTTTTAAGGCCCATCACCTCTTCCCAGACACTGGGCAGGCGGTCCCGGGGAAGGATAATCATAAAGTCCAAATGTAGTCGGCGACATAAGGCCATCACCGGTCCATTGGGATACAGGCCATCAGCCACCACCATCATACGTAACTTCGGAAATACTTGGCGCAGGCGTACCAGCAGCCGTTTGCAGGCCTTTAGTTCGCAATCCTGTTTGGCGAATAAGGCCTCCTCGCCGGCGGGGTTCTCACAAAACTCCGTGAGAAAGGGGATGGTTACCCCCTGGGGGCCGACCAGGACTGCTTCTAAAGCATAAGCCGCATAAGACACCTCCTCCCCGTGTTGACGATGGAGCGCCTCGGCGGCCCAGGGCCACCGGCGCGCTAACTTTTGGGTCCCATCGATGGCTACTATATACTGCTTTGCCACCAGCAGTGCGCGCAGCCGCCCTTGGCGCAGGAGCCGTTTGACCGTCTGGCTCAGCACCTCTTCCAGTTGGGCCGGGTCAATCTTCTCGAGCAGGCGATTGACGGTGTCCATATGGGGGATAGTGGTGATCTCCGGGAAGACCTCCCGCAACAGCTCCCAAAAGGTGGGCCGGGTCAGTTCCCGATTGGCTTCCCGCCGGGAGGTGTATGCGAAGATGAACAAGAAAAGGGCGAAGGTCAGCAGTACGGTCAATTTATGCCGGATACTCTTGGGGCGGCGCGGGTCCGGTAGGTGAGAGAATTTCTCGAGCAATATTGGTAAATTGGCCCGCCATACGGGCAATTGCGCTGCCAGCGCAGCTTGCCGGTCTGCTTGCTCCGCTTCACTGTTGGCATAGGCATTTTTACAATTAGGAAGGGTCGCCGGGTGGATGGTCTCGGGATGCCGTAAAGCCATGCCTATTCCTCCCCCCCGTCCCAAGTTTCTTTAGGCTGGGGGAATGGTTCCACCAGACGCTGGCGCCAGTTAGGCACCAGCGGGTACACCCAAATTGATTTGACCGATGCCTCATATTTCTTAAAGGTGTCCTGGCGGCCTCGGCCTGCGGTCTGGCCAATTTTAAGCCAGTTGGCCGCCCGGTAACAGGTACCCGTGTACTCGGGTTCAATAAATGTCTCTAGCAGAACAGGTTCATAGCCATAGCGAGCCTGCCAATCTGCCCGGATCCGGCGGGCCGCTAAGGCCAGGGCTCGACTCGCCAGATGCGGGATATGTACGTCCGGCAGGATCAGAAACCGATTGTTGTTGACGATGCGTGGCCGGTAACGCCGGCGCTCCTCGGGTGTCCAGCCGATCCACTGATCCCGCGCCACCAATGCCTTGGCGGCGGCGCCAAACAACATCGCTCCTACAATCTCCCGGCCATTGGCACCTTGGACCCGTATCCAATACCGTTGCTGCGCCCCGATGGCGCGCAGGTACCCTAGCGGGTGGTAAGTAGCCATGGTGGCATTCCAGTCCGCCCTTTCTAGAGAGGTGACTGGATCTATGGTCACCGGTGACACTTCCTGAAGCCCGGCCTGTAACCGGGTTTGCACGGCAGTTCCTAGCCGCTCCCCGCCAACCTTACGTACCCGGTTCTTTTGTAGCGGCGGTAAGGTGATGATCTTTTTTTGCTCTAATTCGCGCAGTAGCTTTCTACAGGCTTCCAACTTTAAACGCCCGTTCGGTGCTTTCCAGGGTAAATTCTCACATAAGGTCGCCGTGAGTTCCTCACGGCTTAAATGTGAAAATTGCTGTACCGTAATGCGTATCATTTTTACATCAGCTGCGGTAAATTCACGGTCCCCAATCCAAAAAGGCACGTCCATCTGGATTTTCACCTCTCCATTTCTCCGAGGCTATTATCTCAGATTGGCTCGTGCCTGTCCAGTCCTATTTGCAATAAAATTTTT
>NZ_JAXGFQ010000068.1:0-2201 GCF_051020825.1 Moorella naiadis (nom. illeg.) | reverse complement strand
TGGAGCCACGGCGGCATAATGTTGATAGGGTAAAGGGCGTTACTGGCAAAGAATAAAGGCATGGTCATCACCTGGCCCACACCCATAAACCGTTCCCTTGTTTTTACTACGGCGGCAAAAATCATGGACAAGGTGGCAAAGAATGCGGCCCCCAAAATTATCGTCAGCATGCTGAAAACTATGCCGGTCATGCTCCAGCGCATGTCCAGGCGCAATAATAAAGCGAGTAAAAGGATAATAACCACCTGGCTCAAGGCGCGAATGCCCGCCCCGAGAGCCTTGCCCGTGACAAAGGCAGCCCGCGGCACCGGCATGGCCAGGAGTTTTTGCAGGATGCCCTGGTCCCGGTCCCAGATTATGCTCAGGCCGTAAAAAATGGCAATAAACATCATGGACTGGGCCAGGATCCCCGGCGCCATAAAGGTCTGGTAACTGACGCCGCCGGTCGGTATGGCCCGGACGCGGGAAAAGGCCTGGCCGAATATAAGCAGCCACAAAGCCGGCTGGACGGCCCTGGTAAATAATTCCGTGGGGTCGTGGCGCAATTTACGGACCTCCATCTCCGCCACCACCAGAGCGCCTGTAAGGTAAGCCAGCAGGCCGGAACCAGGGCCGAAAGGTTGCATAAGGCCTGTATTTATTGGTTTTTCAGTTGAATCGCTGGACGCGACGGCGCGTCTTTCGTATTTCAAGGAAACTCCCCCCTGTTTCTAACTGGTCGCCGGTGTAATACGTAAATACGTCCTCCAGAGTGGCGCCGGGGTTGCCGGTTGCCTTTTTCAGTTCGGCAGGCGTGCCCTCGGCTACAATCCGGCCGCGGTTCATAATAGCCACCCTCTGGCAGGCGGCTTCGGCTTCTTCCATATAGTGAGTGGTAATCAATATTGTCAGCCCGGTTTCCTCACGTAGCTGTTTTAAAGTGTTCCAGACGGTGTGGCGGGCTACCGGGTCCAGCCCCACCGTCGGCTCGTCTAAAATCAGCACTTGCGGCCGGTGCAGGATAGCCTGCCCTATCTCCAGTCGCCGTACCATGCCCCCCGAATACTCCCGCACCAGCTTGTGGGCGGCTTCTTGCAGGTTAAGAAGGGCCAGGATGTCTCCAATACGTTTTTCGCGTTCTTGCCTGTCCAGGCACAGCAATTTGGCAAATAGCAGCAGGTTTTCGTAGCCCGTCAGGGTCCCATCCGCCGAGAGGGCCTGGGGGACGTAGCCGATTACTTGTCGTACCTGGCCGCCCTGGCGGAGCACGTCCAGCCCTTCAACCACGATCCTGCCGGAGGTCGACGGCAGCAGGGTGGCCAGCATGCGGATAGTGGTCGTTTTCCCGGCGCCGTTGGGACCCAGCAGGCCGAACACCTCGCCCTTTTCTATATTAAAATTTATACCGGCGACAGCTTCGTGGCTTCCAAAGCGTTTAGCCAGATCTTGCACCTCTATGGAATAAGCCATGACATTCGCTTCTCCCTCTCCAGCTTTTACATTTGATTGATTTTGCTGATTAACTCTAAAAGAAGGCGCCGTTCCTCTAACGTTAGAGGCGTCAATAAGCTCGCCAGGGCGGCCCGTTTTTCGCTCGCCCATTGCTCCAGCATTTCCCGGCCGGTGTCGGTGAGGTCCACGGTGACAACCCTTTCATCCTCCTTCTGCCTGTCCCGCTTTACCAGCCCCATCTTCGCCAGCCTTTTGGTCGCCGTTGTCGCCGAACTGCTGGTTATACCCAGGCCCTCGGCCAGTTCCCCGATAGTAAGGGGACCGGCATGTTTCAGGCGCTTTAGGAGCCAGTATTGTTCAGGTGTGATTTTACCTTTACGCACAGGATGAGAAACCTGGCGCCACAGGCGCCAGAACTGCCACAAAGCATCTACCAGGCTGCCGGTGATACCTTCCAAATCTTGCTGCGCTATTGTATATCACCTCCAGGTAAGAACTGCCATAAAAAAGCTCCCGCAATCATATTTTACCTCTATTTATTTTATCGTCAATATATTAGATTGTTGCTTCAACCTGGATAGATAGTATTGAGCATTTAAATAAACCCGTCGGTCACCCGGAACTTCGGGCCAGGTATTTTATCTGGCCGGAAAAAGCTCTGGCCAAAGCTGTGAAAAATGTACGGCCGGAAAGGCAGGCCTGCGGCTTCTACTGCCCAAAGATTTAGCTAGCGGTTCTTCCCATCTTCATGCCGCAAAAATATGGTATAA
>NZ_JAXGFQ010000067.1:0-2281 GCF_051020825.1 Moorella naiadis (nom. illeg.) | reverse complement strand
CTACCTGTGCAGTTGCATGTACCATGATTAACCAATAATGGCAACAATCTCACTAGACAACGCTAGCAAAAAAAATTATGATGGGCTCAGGAATCTACCCAAATGAAACGGGGGTGCTCTGAGCATGAAAATGGAAATCACCGTCCGAATAAAGAATGCGGATGGCACAGAAGGGACCAAACCGATAGTGGTTGACACCGAGATCCCTGAATTTGACGAGTTTACAGGCCCTGACAACTTCAAGGAGGTATTCGACAAATACGAGAAAGCAGTTTTAAAGATCAGGAACGAAGCGGCAGAACTGGCAACTGATGAATACCTCACCGCGATGTCAAAAAAAAACTCGAAGTTAAAGTTCAAGGACAAGAAGAAGTAACGACAAGGGAAGACCCTTCCGAGTACAAAATAGAAGCCGAAATAGGGCGGCTGGATGTTGTCACCCATCGGGCGGAAAAAGGAAGCCGCACGGTATACAATACTAAAGTGGCGGTCTTCCCGAAGACCGGGCCTAAAGAAACGTATCATACGGCCTGTTACGAGACCCTGGTACTGCAATTGGCTACCAAATTACCCTATCGCCAGGTTGAAGAATTCATCAATCACCTCCGCTGGCAGGATGGAGAAGATGAGGTGCAGTCACGCAGCTTGGCGGCGGCGGTTGTCAGGGAAGGGATGGCAGTTATCAACTATATCAACGAGCGGGCGCAAGAGATCTTAAGCCAGAACCATCTTGACCCCCAAACCGGGGCGCCGGCAGCCGACCATCCCCCTCTCAATAGCGAGGATAAAGAGTTCGCTACCATTCCCGCGGCCAAGGTAGAGCAAGTGATTAATGAATACAATGCCGGCCGGGAAGAAGCGCGCCGGATTGACGCTCAGCAGATTGATGAACTGTTTGAGGACCCATCAGTTTGTGTCAATATCTCGGTTGACGAAGTTGGTGTTATCGCCCAAAAGGCCAGCGGCCGCAGCAAGAATCCCCCACCCAGGGAAACACGGCATTATGTCCGCAATACCATAATCCACATCCAGCAAGGGGTTGGCAACTACATACTCGCTGGCCTCGGTATCAGGAATACATTGCTCATCTTGCTGGCCTTTCTTTGTCACAATAAGCTGCAGGACAGGTTGCTCGTCTTTTTTACCGACGGTGCTGATGAGCTCAAGAGTGCCATCAAGGCGATCTATGGCTTTAGAACCTTTAAGATAATCCTCGATTGGTACCACCTGACCAAGAAATGCAAGGAACGCTTAAGCATGGGGATGAAGGGCCGCAAGGTACGCAATGAGGTATTAAAAGAACTGTTGGCCCTGCTCTGGCAGGGCCAAGTTGAGGCTGCCAGCAAATACCTCGAACACCTTGATGACGGCAAGGTGCGCAATCCAGACGAAATCAACAAGCTGATGGCCTATCTGGAGCGCAATCAGGACTATATCCCCTGTTATGCCCTAAGAAAGAGGCTGGGATTAAGGATATCAAGCAACCGCGGCGAAAAAGCGAACGACCTGGTGGTAGCGCAAAGGCAAAAACATAATGGCATGAGCTGGTCAAGGCCGGGGTCCTCGGGGTTGGCCAATATCCAGACGCTCTTTTTGAATCAAGAAGCCGCGAACTGGATAACTAAGAGGGAGCTTAATTTTAAGCTGGTATACCCCTCTACACCCAGGGAACGCCACCGCCCCTTCCTAAGACCAGTACCTGCCAAGAAGTGCGCCTGACGTCCAGTAACCGGGGAGATGGTCCTCTTTGGATACCTTTAAGCCACCCTTTTGGATCGGTGAGCGTCAATTTAGTGCTGCCGATCTGGCCTTGATCAAGACCATTGTCGCCGAATTTGGCCAGCTGAGCCGCAGGGAACTGGCGGCAACGGTATGTGAAAACCTCTCCTGGCGGGCACCCAACGGCAGGTTAAAAATCAACGGCTGCCGGCTGTTGCTGGAAAAGATGCACGACGCCGGGCTGATTGTCCTGCCCCCGAAGCGCTCCCATAGCCAAAAGACCATCTGCAATACGAAGGTGCCGCCACTGCCAGTTACTGAGCTTAACGGCTCGTTAGCGCAGATGCGCCCCATAACTGTAGAACCGGTATTAAGGGCAGAGCTGGCCCTCTGGAACGCTACCATGAACGCCTATCACCCGCTGGGGATGGGGCAGCCCTTTGGTGCCCATCAGCGCTACTGGATCAGGAGCCAAGCCAAAGGGACAAACCGCATCTTGGGGGCGCTGTTGTTTGCGGCGCCAGCCAGAGCCTTGAGCGCCAGGGACGACTGGATTGGCTGG
>NZ_JAXGFQ010000066.1:0-2379 GCF_051020825.1 Moorella naiadis (nom. illeg.) | reverse complement strand
TGGAGCCACGGCGGCATAATGTTGATAGGGTAAAGGGCGTTACTGGCAAAGAATAAAGGCATGGTCATCACCTGGCCGATACCCATAAACCGTTCCCTTGTTTTTACTACGGCGGCAAAAATCATTGATAGTGTGGCAAAGAACGAGGCCCCAATAATTATCGTCAGCATGCTGAAAACTATGCCGGTCATGCTCCAGCGCATGTCCAGGCGCAATAATAAAGCGAGAAAAAGGATAATAACCACCTGGCTAAGGGTGCGAATACCTGCTCCTAGGGCCTTGCCCGTGACAAAGGCAGCCCGCGGTACCGGCATGGCCAGAAGTTTTTGCAGGATGCCCTGGTCCCGGTCCCAGATAATGCTCAGGCCGTAAAAAATGGCAATAAACATCATGGACTGGGCCAGGATCCCCGGCGCCATAAATGTCTGGTAACTGACGCCGCCGGTCGGTATGGCCCGGACGCGGGAAAAGGCCTGGCCGAATATAAGCAGCCACAAAACCGGCTGGACGGCCCTGGTAAATAATTCCGTGGGGTCATGACGCAATTTACGGACCTCCATCTCCGCCACTACCAGGGAGCTTGTAAGGTAAGCCAGAAGCCCGGAACCAGGGCCGAAAGGTTGCATAAGGCCTGTATTTATTGGTTTTTCAGTTGAATCGCTGGACGCGACGGCGCGTCTTTCGTATTTCAAGGAAACTCCCCCCTGTTTCTAACTGGTCGCCGGTGTAATACGTAAATACGTTCTCCAGAGTGGCGCCGGGGTTGCCGGTTGCCTTTTTCAGTTCGGCAGGCGTGCCCTGGGCTACAATCCGGCCGCGGTTCATAATAGCCACCCTCTGGCAGGCGGCTTCGGCTTCTTCCATATAGTGAGTGGTAATCAATATTGTCAGCCCGGTTTCCTCACGTAGCTGTTTTAAAGTGTTCCAGACGGTGTGGCGGGCTACCGGGTCCAGCCCCACCGTCGGCTCGTCTAAAATCAGCACTTGCGGCCGGTGCAGGATAGCCTGCCCTATCTCCAGTCGCCGTACCATGCCCCCCGAATACTCCCGCACCAGCTTGTGGGCGGCTTCTTGCAGGTTAAGAAGGGCCAGGATGTCCCCAATACGTTTTTCGCGTTCTTGCCTGTCCAGGCGCAGCAATTTGGCAAATAGCAGCAGGTTTTCGTAGCCCGTCAGGGTCCCATCCGCCGAGAGGGCCTGGGGGACGTAGCCGATTACTTGTCGTACCTGGCCGCCCTGGCGGAGCACGTCCAGCCCTTCAACCACGATCCTGCCGGAGGTCGACGGCAGCAGGGTGGCCAGCATGCGGATAGTGGTCGTTTTCCCGGCGCCGTTAGGCCCCAGCAGGCCGAACACCTCGCCCTTTTTAATATTGAAATTGATACCGGCGACGGCTTCATGATTACCAAAGCGCTTGATCAGATTTTGTACCTCTATAGAATAAATCATATCTCTCTTCTCCCCGGGGGCTTTGCTTTTTACATGCGATTGATTTTATTGATTAGCTTTAAAAGAAGGTGCCGTTCTTCTAACGTTAACGGCGTCAGTAAGCTTGCCAGGGCGGCCCGTTTCTCGTTCGCCCACTGCTCAAGCATTTCCCGGCCGGTGTCGGTTAGGTCAACGGTGACCACCCTTTCATCATCCATCTGCCTGTCCCGCTTTACCAGGCCTATTTTCGCCAGCCGTTTGGTCGCTGATGTTGCCGAGCTGCTGGTTATACCCAGGCCCTCGGCCAGTTCCCCGATAGTAAGCGGACCAGCATGTTTCAGGCGCTTCAGGAGCCAGTATTGCTCAGGTGTGATTTTACCTTTACGCACAGGATGAGAAACCTGGCGCCACAGGCGCCAGAACTGCCACAAGGCATCTACCAGGCTGCCGGTGATACCTTCCAAATCTTGCTGCACTATTGTATATCGCCTCCCTGTAAAAACTGTCATGAAAAAAGCCTCTCAATTATATTTTACTTCTATTTGTTTAATCGTCAATATATTAGATTGCCTCTATCAGCCAGGATGACAGGAGAAGCACTAATCAGATTTACCATGAAGAGCTTAGGGTTATTTTATTAACCCTCCCCCATGAGCTCTTCCTCCGGTTTCTCCTCTCCGTCGATTTGAATTTCAGGCTAGAGACTTTATCCGGCCTGCAAAGAGCCCCCCCTGGCCAAAGTTGTGGCAAAGGTCCGGCCGGAAAAGCAGGCCTGCGGCTTCTATTGCCCCAGGGCTTAGCGTGTTTCAGCCCGGCAAAACTCGGACGTCACCGGCTTTCCGCAAACTATCGTCCTGCCCCAAAAATATGATACAATTACATCTGGAAGAAGGTGTTCTTGTGCCGGAAAACGAAGAGCAGCCCCGTTCTCCCCACCACCCCCACGACAAG
>NZ_JAXGFQ010000065.1:0-2850 GCF_051020825.1 Moorella naiadis (nom. illeg.) | reverse complement strand
AATACGGTCAACGTGACAAAGGTTGCGCCCGGTAAAAATTGCGCCAAGGCTAGACCGTTTAGAAACTCTTCCTCTTTAAGCCACCTCTTGCGTTTAACTATGTTCTTTTTCGTTTCTGCCATCATTGCTGGGCCAAATGCGGTAATACCCATCTTAAAAAAGGCCAAAAAAATATCCAGCAGCGAAGGAGCCTTGGAATCAACCTCTCGGGGCAAAGTTTCTATTTTCTGCATTAAACAATATGCCCTCCTCATTGGCAATAATTTTTCTAGCTACTTTCTGATAGAGTTGATCCCGGTACCACGGGATTAACCAAAAAAATAGTCTTAATCTTTTTTTTTTTTTTTGACGCAAGGGTAATTCAAAAAATCTCCGTTGCACTCTTTAATCTGCTCGGGGGTACATTCACCCGGTTTGCCTTTTAATTTCTCCGGGTGTTGACAGTTATTGGTACACAACTCTGCTTCACTCCCTCCTAAATTATTTATCTCATTATCCGTTCGCCTGCGACAAATACATTCTAAGCGAACAGGACCGAGCGCTATTTCCTTCAAGTCTTCAGCAATTTTTACGAGGAAATCCCGTTCCACCACATAATGAGTCCAGTAACCACGTTTTTCGCCCCTCACTAATCCGGCTTTCCTCAAAACACGTAAATGTTGTGAGACGGCGGCAGAGGAAATGCCTAAGCGGTGGGCTAATCCCCCCACACATAAATCATGAGTTAAAAGTAACTTTAGAATTTCCAACCGTGTGGTATCCGCCAGTGTTTTTAAAACTTCCCACGTTTCTTCCATAGTTATCAAACACATCCAAATTAGTCTGGATTTAATCATATTATATATAGCTTAAATGATAGTGTCAAGCCGCCGCTGATAGATCTGTCACCGGACTGTGATATTGTCACCCTGTAAGCGGACTGAGAAAATGTCACTATGAGAGGAGAAATTCTTTTGAGTGCCAAAGAGTCCCGCAGGGTGTTTGTCATCGAGCAAGCCGTTAACGGCAAAATTACTAACAGGCAGGCTGCCGAGGTCTTAGACTTAAGTGAACGCCAGGTCATCCGCTTGAAGGAGAGGATGAAAGCTGAAGGTGTTGCGGGCCTGGCTCATAAAAACAGAGATCGGATTCCTAAGCATGCCGTGCCTAAAAAGACTAAGGAAAAGGTGGTCATGCTAGCCCGGGGCCCTCTTCGTGATGCTAGCTGCCAGCAGGTGGCTGAGCTCCTGGAGGAGTTCTATGACATAAGCCTCTCTGCTAAGACTGTGAGCCGGATCTTGAAGGGAGCTGGTATCCCTCTGGCTCATACCCACAGGGCGCCCAAACGTCAGAAATCGCGTGACCGTTTGCCCCAGGAGGGCCTCCTTTCCCAGGTCGATGCCAGCCCCTTCGCCTGGCTGGAGGATCGCGGCCCGGAGCTTACTTTGCACGGTTCTATTGACGATGCCACCGGCAAGGTTCAGGGGTTGCATTTTGAACTAAACGAGTGCCTCCGCGGCTATCTACAGCTAATGTCCCAGGTGGTGCAGAATTTCGGCGTGCCCAGAAGTATATATTCTGACCGCCATACTATCTTCTTTTCCCCCAAGGAGGACAGGCTCTCGATTGAGGAAGAACTGGCTGGCCAGACTGCTCCTCTGACCCAGTTCGGCCGGGCCATCTCTGAGCTGGGGATTAATCATATTAAGGCTCGTTCACCGCAGGCCAAGGGGCGCATTGAGCGCCTCTGGGGCACCCTCCAGGGCCGCCTGCTGATTGAACTCCGCCTGGCTGGCATCTCTACCCTGGAGGCGGCTAATGCCTTCCTGCCGGGCTTTATGGAGAGGTTTAACCGACGTTTCGCCGTTGCCCCTGCTGACCCGGCACCGGCTTACGCTCCTTGCCCGCCTCCGGCCCGGTTGAAGCAAATCCTTGCGACGCGTGAGGAACGCAAGGCGTCCCGCGGTTCTTCTATCTCCTACGCGGGCCACACTTACCAGCTAGTAGATGTCAGGGGTGCTGTCGTTCCTTTGCGCCCGCGGGCGACTGTTGAGGTGCTTACCCAGCTGGACGGTTCTTTCAGCGCCCTTTATGGCGGTAATTACTATGCATTACAGGAGTTTACCTCGGCGCCTGCGGTGAAGGCTGGAGAGCCTAAAAAGGCTCCAGCTAGCAAGGCTCATAAGCCGGCCCCGGTCCATCCCTGGCACCGTATGCCTATTAACCTGGCTAAAAAAGTGATGCCTTTACCCGTTGATAATCCCTTGCCTCTTAGTCAAGGGGGGTGACATTTTCTCTGTCCCCTTAAGGCCTTTTTAGGGTGACATTTTCATTGTCCCTTGACAGATGTAGTGGCAAAAATCAGTGCTGACGCATGAAAATATATAAAGACGAGTTCAGGGACCACAATCCGGCGAATGAACAGTAAAAGCCAAAAAACAGGAGGGTCGACAGCTTCTATAAACGCTAAAAAGCTGGCGGGTAGAAAAAAGAGGGGTAAAAAGGGTACGGCAAAGCGAGCCACCCTTTGGGGGGCTCAAAAAAGAGGTTAAGTTGCCGGGGGCCGCTATTAATAATTAAAGGCCAGGCGTATTCTGGGAGCCTTCGTACAAAAAGCCAATAATTGGTCGCGCTTAATCCAGTGGTTGCTCCAAGTTTCCCGGAGAAACTTGAAGGTCCCCCGGAAGCCCCATGTTCTGACTTTCTCCATCAGGGCTTCCGTATGTAAGGTCAGGATATTCAACAGATGCCCCAGGTGCATCAGCAAATGCCAGTTTTGCATGGCCGTCCAGTTCAGGGAGAAAGCATGCTCGTACTGATAGCCCTGATGCTTTTCCGTCAGGATATTTTCTTCAATGTCCCAGCGGTGGC
>NZ_JAXGFQ010000064.1:0-2909 GCF_051020825.1 Moorella naiadis (nom. illeg.) | reverse complement strand
ATTTTTGCTTTTACTGCTCGTTCACCTGATTTGTGTACCTGAACCCAGTTTTGAAATAAAATCATGTGTCAGCACTGGTCAAGGATCTTTTCCCTTGACGGGTTCTTCTGCCGCGGGCTATATCATTGTTAACCGCAAGCTGCCTTGTCCGGCCCCGGTAACGAAAATGGTACATACATCGTCGGTTTCCATCTCCGCGACTCGTTCAAGGAGGCTGGACAGATCTTCTCGCCTTGGGTACTTTACTGCCTTTTTAGCCAGGGCACGCAGTTTCCTCTCCAACAGGTCCCTGCGAATATCTTTATACTCTTCTTGTTTGGTCAATACCGCCCATATGATGGTGAGTAGTTTTCGTGCCGTGGCTACAATTGCAATCTTATGGCCCTTTTTGGCCTTGAGTCTTAGATAAAACGATTGGAGGTCACTGGTACTGCGAATTCCCCGCTGGGCACATTGAACCAGGATCCACCGAAGAGTGCTCCTTCCAGCCTTGGTGATGGACCCAGTGTACCTGGTTTTACCGGACTGATGTACGCTTGGTACCAGCCCCGCATAGCTGGTCAGCTTCTTCGAGGTGGGGAATCTCTTGATGTCGCCAATTTCGGCCAGTATGGTTAAAGCGCTCAGAACGTTAATACCGGGAATACCCATTAACAGGCGAATGTTTGGGTCATCTTTGGCTTTGTCGTGGATTTCCCCTTCAAGTTCATCAATTTCTCGTTGGACGTGGTCCAGTAACTTCAGACAAGAAATCATGACTATTTGGTCGGTTTCGGGCAAGCTAATCCCCTCGAGGAACAGCCCCCCCTTTTTCCCAAAGTAAGCGTCAAATACTACCCACCTTGGCACCATCCCCAAGTTTAAGGGATAATCTTCCTCAGAAAACAAGCTGAGGAGGATTTTTTATTATGACCAAAGCCGAACTGCAAGAACTATGGGCAACCCGGATAGCCGAATATCAGACCAGGGGGCAAAGCGTCAAAGAATGGTGCGCCTCACGTAAAGGTATTAGCCCGCGGCAGTTATGGTACTGGCTGCGGAAGTATAAAAATCAAAATGGGGTTACCCCGGAAAAAGCCAACCGGTGGCTGCCGGTTGAAATAAGCGAACAGACATCTAAGGTTCATGGCAACTCCTTGCTGGTCAGGATAGGCCGGGCCGGCATCGAGGTAAGCCCCGGCTTTGACCAGGCCTTGCTCGCCCGGGTGGTCATGGTCCTGGTAGAGTTATGTTGAACGATTTTGGCATCGACGGGGTTTATCTCGCCTGCGGCGCCACCGATTTACGCAAGTCCATTGACGGGCTGGCGGTACTGGTCAAGGAAGGGTTCGAACTGGACCCCTTCTCCCCCTGTCTTTTTGTTTTCTGCAACCGGCAGCGGGATAAACTTAAAATTCTCCACTGGGAGCACAATGGGTTTTGGCTTTATTACCGCCGGCTGGAGAAGGGCAAATTCCCCTGGCCTCAAGATACCACTTCTGCAACTATCATCATTAGCCACCGGGAGTTGCGCTGGCTGCTTGATGGCCTCCCCATAAAACAGCCTCAAGCCCATCCCGAGGTGAAAGCACGCACCATCTTGTAATAGAAATCGCCAGAAAGAAATATTTTCTCTTTGTGGTTGATTTTAGAGGAATTCGGGGCGATACGTCGAATCATTAAAGTATGAACACCACTTCGCAATCTAGCGCTGCCATGACCATCGAAGAGCTGCAAGAGCGCTGTGTTCATCTGGAACGGGAGAACGCCGAACTGACCGCTAAATTAAATTGGTTTATGGAGCAGTTCCGTTTAAGTAAGAAGCGGCAATTCGGTGTTTCCAGCGAACGGACCGAGGCTTTGAGAGAGCAGCTTATGCTTTTTAATGAGGCGGAAGTGGAAGCCCGGCCGGGTGCAGCGGAACCGGCCATAGAGACGATCACCTACCAGCGCCGCAAAGAGCGCACCCGCCGGGAGATGGTGCTTGATAAGTTGCCGGTGGAAACGGTCGAGCACCGCCTGCCGGAAGAAGAGCGGATCTGCCCTTCCTGCGGCGGTCCTTTACACGAAATGAGCACCGAGGTGCGGCAGGAACTCAAGGTCATCCCGGCCCAGGTGAAAGTAGTTAAACATGTGCG
This sequence comes from Moorella naiadis (nom. illeg.), assembly GCF_051020825.1. Classification (NCBI taxonomy): domain Bacteria; kingdom Bacillati; phylum Bacillota; class Clostridia; order Neomoorellales; family Neomoorellaceae; genus Neomoorella; species Moorella naiadis (nom. illeg.). Next base: position 792 of record NZ_JAXGFQ010000064.1, on the reverse strand, counting down.
CTACGTTTATTCCTGCCGCCGCTGCGAGAGGGAAGAGATAAGTACTCCCGTTATCACGGCGCCGATGCCGGCCCCCGTACTTCCCGGGATCCCCGTATCCCCTTCCCTCCTGGCCTACATTATGACCCAAAAATACGGGGCAGGCCTGCCACTATACCGCCAGGAGCAGCAGTTTAAAGGTTTGGGGATTGAACTGTCCCGCCAGACCCTGGCCAACTGGGTGCTCCACGGGGCGAACACCTGGTTAACGCCTATTTATGACCGCCTGCATGAACACCTGGTGCAAAAAGATATCCTCCATGCCGACGAGACAACCCTGCAGGTCCTTAGAGAACCGGGAAGGGCTGCGGAAACCAAGTCTTACCTCTGGCTTTACCGTACCGGGCGGGATGGTCCCTCCATCATTCTTTACGACTACCAGACCACTCGAGCCAGCAAACACCCCCGCCGCTTCCTGGCAGGTTTTAAAGGCTACTTGCACGTTTATGGCTACGCCAGCTACAATGAGCTGCCTGATGTCACCCTAGTCGGCTGCTGGGCCCATGCCAGGCGCAAGTTCGATGAAGCGCTGAAGGCCCTGCCGGAGGCAAAACAGTCGAAAGCCGTAGCTGCCAGGGAGGGACTGGAGTTCTGTAACCAGCTATTTGCCATAGAGCGTGACCTGAAAGACGCTCCACCGGAGGAACGATATCAAACCCGCCAGGTACGCAGCCGGCCCGTGCTGGACGCCTTTTTGGCTTGGCTTAAAAGCCAGAAAGCGCAGGTGCTGCCCAAAAGCGCCTTCGGCCAGGC
>NZ_JAXGFQ010000063.1:0-3091 GCF_051020825.1 Moorella naiadis (nom. illeg.) | reverse complement strand
TTGTCCTATATAGCAACAAATGATATTTGCCACTCAACCAAGATCCCTTTACACTTAAGGCAGGAAGGGTTACTGGCCCCCTTGGGGGAGGAGGGGGCCAGCCGGAATTCGGTTTACACTGTGCGGTTCCTCCTGATGGGCCAGCCCAAAAAGGGGGACATGCTTGATGGAAGCTCAAGTTCAAAAAGAAAACCGAAGTAAATCCAGGCAGCATTACAGTAAAGAATTCAAGCTAAGAGTCCTGGAGGCAGCCCGGGAAAGGCGGCTCCCTGTCGAAGAAATCTGCCGGCAGTACGGCATCCACAAGTCCGTCTATTACCGCTGGCTGAACCGCTACCGGCAGAAAGGCGAAGAAGGGTTGCGGGACGCTGCCCCGGTGCCGAAAAAGTGCCCCCAGGAAACCCCACCGGAAGTCCAGGCGAAAGTGGTAGAGCTTAAAAAAGCCCATCCGTTTCTGGGGTCAAGGAAGCTGAGGGACTTTCTAGCCCGGTTTGAGGGTATTCACTTAAGCCCGGTGACGGTCAACAGGATCCTGCGCCGCTTTGGCTTTAAGCCGGCGGACGAAATCATTCAGGTCGCGGCCAGGAGCAACGACCCGGAGAAGGCTAAAGCCTATGAAGAAGAACTGCACCAGGCGCAAGAGGAGTGGCAGCGCTTCTGCCGGGCCAACCCCAACGACCTGTGGCAAATCGACTTAAGCACGTTCTTTATCCGCGGCCAGTATCGGGTGTGGCTGATTACAGTGCTGGATGACCACAGCCGCTTTGTCGTCAACCACGGGCTGTTTAAAAGCGCCACAGCGGAGGCGGTATTAGAAATTCTCAAAGGAGCCATGGCCAAACACGGATTGCCCCGGGAAATATTAACCGACAACGGGCCCCAGTTTGTCACCTGGAAGGGAGTCACCCGCTTTGAGAAGCTCTTACAGCAGCTAGGCATCTATCACACCAAAGCACGGCCGCATCACCCCCAGACCTTAGGCAAGATTGAATCCTTTCACCGCAATATCGAGCGGGAACTTTTAAACGTCGAGGTCTTCCGCACCATGGAAGAAGCCGCCATCCGCATCAGCCAGTATATTGAACACTACAACTACAGCCGGCCCCATGAGGGTATTGGTGGCTTTACCCCGGCCGACAGGTACTACGGCATCGCGAGTGAGGTGGAGCGCTGGCAGAAAGAGAAAAAGGCCCTGGGTAACGAAGAAGTTGTAGCTGCCGGCCCGCCGGCCGTCTTTGTAGTCGGCAAGGTCTTTGACCACCAGGTAAGGTTAGAGGACAGCGGCGGCCGCCTGGAGCTGCATGTCGACGGCAAACTCTTAAAGGCTATGGATCTCATCCCTAAAAAAGTCGTCTGAACAATAAACAGGGAGGAAGACCCCTTTATTTGGCGAAATGTTTTGTTAGCACAAGCAAAACCAGCCAAAAAGGAGGTCTTCCCCCTATGGCCAGTATAACATCAACAAGGTTAACCGGCAATAGCCAATTGGACCAGGAGATTATCAGCCGGGGGCTGGATGCGAGGTGGCAACTCCTTATCCAACTTTTAACGGGGCAAATAGCCGTTACCGCCGCAGCCGAAAAAGCCGGGGTTTCCCGGGTCACCATCTACCAATGGCTTTCCCACTTTGTAATGGGTGCTCTGGCCGGCCTCACAGGGCAAAAACCCGGCCCTAAAGTGGACTGGCAGGCCCGTTGCCGGGAACTGGAAGCAGAGAACAAAGCGCTCAAACAAGAGATAAAGCGACTTAAACGCCTTTATACCCAGGCCCAGGCGGTGATAAATTTCTTGAGCGCCATCTTAAGGCCCCTGCTTGGCACTTTAAACACAGCCTACCGGCGGTTCAGCGCTGCCGACAAATGGACCATTCTACAGTACCTGGAAAGTTTACGCACTCAGGGCGGCACCATTATGGGTTTCAGCCAGGCAGTCCAAAAAGCCTACTCCACCCTGTTACGCTGGCGCAAATTAGTGCGAGGTAAAAATAAAGCCGAAGCCCTGGCCATCTTAGCGGATAAAACCCAAGCCTTTGCTGAACCCAGGTTACCGGCGGCAACGCGCCAGGCCATTGTTGCCTGCCATGAACAGTACCCCCACTGGGGCGCCAAACAAATCGCCCATTACCTGGGTCAGAAGCAGGGTCTTAAAATGAGCCCGGCCACCGTCCACAAGGTCCTTAAACAGGAACACCCCCGCGCTCCCTGGGATAAAGAACGGCGTCAGAAAAGGCATACCTTTGGCCGGGTCAATTTTGCCACCTGCATCGACCATGCGGAAATAGCCCTGGGCAGGCTGAAAGTCCAGCTCTGCCTGCTCCTGGATGAAACCAGCCGTTTTATCCTGGGATGGAGCCTGGACTTGAGCAAAAGTGCGGCCCAGGTGGTAGACTTAATCAAAACTGTAAGCCGCCAATATGGCCGCCCCACCCTGGCCAAAACCGATAACGCGCCGGAATTCCGGCAAGAATTCCGCTGCCTGATTAACGCCCTGGGTATCTTCCATCTTAACTCGCCTTACTACTATGCCCCCTTTAACGGTAAGGTAGAAAGGGTCTTTAAAGACCTACGCCGTTATTTAAAATTTCAGCCCTGCCCCGCCAACCTGGAGCAGCTGGCTGCCCAGGTAGAAGCCTGGGTATATGAACACAACTACCTGCGCTGCCATGAAAGCCTGGAATGGCTTACCCCGGCAGCGGTTTTCCTGGAAAAGAAAACACCTGCCCTGCCGGACTACATAGAGAAAATTTATGTTCGCCAGAAAGAAAAACGCCTGGTCTTAAAGTTTAAAAACCGCTGCAACCGGCCGGCCCGTTTGGAGTTGACCCTGCCGGAAGCCGCTTAAGGTTGAAATGGCTGGCTGCTGAGTCTATTAAAACTATCTTAAGCTTTTCCCGTTGTCCCGGGGGCCAATCTCTGCCCTCCAGGAGGTGAATTATTGCTTTGGCCAATGCCCCTGGATAACGAGAACATAAAAAAAAAATATGGCTGCACCGTCATATGGAGAATCGCCTGTGGCCGTATTCTGGCGTAATTTGGTCTGAGTGTAAAGGAAACTCTATCCGTTAATCTCTAAAAGGTCTCTGAACCGTACA
>NZ_JAXGFQ010000062.1:0-3196 GCF_051020825.1 Moorella naiadis (nom. illeg.) | reverse complement strand
AAACGCCGTGGCGAATATGCCCACGCCGGCGAGCCCCTGGCCGTCTTTCACGTCAACGACCGGACCAACCTGGAGGCAGCCCAGGCCAGGTTCCTGGCGGCCTATACCCTGGCCGCCGAACCGCCCGCGCCGCAGCCCCTGGTGTATGAGATAATCGGGGAATGAGCCTTACCGTTTCTAGGATTAATAAAAAGCCCCTCCAGGGGCTTTTTAGCTTCTACAATAACCACCCTATTTTCGTGGCAAGAAAGGTAACCGCCGTACCCGGATTCGCTGGCTTTGAAATACTACTACTGCACCTCGTTGTAGAATCTCAGATAACCCTGTTAGATTAGCCTGGCATAAAGCCAGTATAGTTGCCGGCCTTTTATCGGGTTGACGAAAAATTACCACCGATGGGCTTGATGCCTGGCGGGTTGCCAGCAGGGTACCGAAATCGGTATCGGCTGTTAAAATAACACGGCTATCACGCGATGCCAGATCAAAGAGAAGATGGTCAGGGGCATCAGCCATTCCTAAATCTCTTACGTGAATAGCATCATACCCGGCTTTACATAGTTCTTGAGCTAGAAAGGGTGATAGGGCGTTATCCACCAAAAACTTCATAGTTCGTTGATAAGAGGTAACTCACGTTCGCGCACAGCTTCAGCAGCAAAACGTAAGGCCTCAGTAATATCTTCAGCTTCCAGGTCGGGGTAATACTTTAAGATTTCTTTGCGGCTCAGTCCGCTAGCAAAAAGGTCTACCACAGTAGCAACAGGAATGCGCAGCCCCCGGATGCAGGGTACCCCACCCATCTTGTCCGGTTCTACAGATATACGTTGGAAACTCACAGGCATCACCTCTTCACTCAACTCTATCAACATTTTACCATTTAGTAGACAAAATTAAAAGATTGGTATAAGGAAATTTATAGCCCACGTTTCGCAAAGCCTGCTTCAACCGGGGTTGATGACGGCTGTTACCGGTAGCGATGGTCCTGCCAGAGTAGTGAGGTTTAAAATGAGCTGTCGTAAACCGGGCAAGCCGCCGTGACCAAATTGAACCTTATCATTACCCTCCATCTTGCCCCATACGGGCATGGCGATTGTTGCTGCTGCTTAGAGGGTAATTGTGCAAAGGCTTCCAGAAAGGGTTGTAAGTCCATTCCCGTGTCACCTCTTCTTTGTATTGTAACTAACCTAATATTAAGGTTCGACACGGAATGGAAAAATCATCTTTTTTATCCGTCACTTTTTGGCATTACTTTTTGGCGTCATTGTCATCACCAGATGTTATAGTTATTTTGTGGTAATCATCCGTTTTATGGATGCGAAATGTGGGTTATAAGTTCCTTAACTGGTATCGCTGCCGGGGAGCTCCTCCGGTAACAAAGTAAATGCTTTGGCTTGCAAGGCTTGCCATAATCTTTTATCCCAGCAAGCCACAGTGATGTTCTCTTTGACCTGTTGTTTGAGTATTAATACTGCCGCCAGATGTACGGCATCAAAACCACGCAATTGATGCTCTGCGGCTAATTCCCCAGCTTGCTCTATCAAGGTGTCTGATACTTCTATGGTGAAATAATTACGCCAATCGTCCTTGAGAGCGACGACGGCTCCGGTATATAACTCGTCATTAAGGGCATTTTCGCGGTGACCCCGGGCCAGGGCGGCTCTTGCTTCCGCGTAGGCAATTTTGCAGGTGGCTACCATAAGGGAGTTGGCCACCAGTTCTTTTACCCGGGGGGTGCCTTCCTCAAAAACATATAATTTCACCAGGGCGCTAGTGTCCAGGTACGCGATCACCGGCGATCTTCCTCTACTATCCGCGCTATGGAATATCCCTTTTTAATGGGGGAATGTTGCCTGGCCCCCCGGGGCTTACCGCCGGCCCACGCTGCCAGGCCCTCATCCAACATGGCCTTAATACCGGCAGGCATTCTATTATCCATTGGCACCAGCCTGGCAACAGGGCGGCCCCGAACAGTTATAAGCAACGTTTCTCCTTGCCTGACCCGTTTGATATAGTGGCTCAGGGATGCCTTCATCTCCCGGATGCCGATCTGTTCCATTTTTCCACCTCCATGTAGTCATATTATAGCGTCAAAGTGACCACCTTGCAAGCATAATTACGTTACGGCGGTTGAAATGGATATTTGAGCTTTACTTGCCTTGGTTGATCTTTCCTGCATTTTGGAATAGCCACTCGTCAGGTGTAATGGCCACCACCTGGTCGACGGTGTGGCTAGCGACATCCCCGACCCGGTCGTTCAGGGCGGCGATGTTGCTGACGCTGGTAGCTAGCTCCTCCACCAGGGAAGCCGACTCCTCTAAGTCCGGGAGGTATACACTAACATGCAGATGATTGATTTAATCCGCCGCAAGCGGGAAGGCGAGACCCTGAACCTGGCGGAAATTGAGGCTATGATTCGTGATTATACGATCGGGGCAATCCCCGACTACCAGATGGCCGCTTTCCTGATGGCCGTCTATTTCCGCGGCCTGAGCCGGGCGGAAATTGCCGCCCTGACCCGGGCGATGGTGGCCTCCGGCGAGCAGGTCGATTGGAGTTCCATTCCCGGCGTCAAGGTCGACAAGCACAGCACCGGCGGCGTGGCCGACACCACCACCCTGGTGCTGGCACCCCTGGTGGCCGCCGCCGGGGTGCCGGTGGTTAAGATGTCGGGTCGCGGTTTGGGGCATACCGGCGGCACCATCGACAAGTTGGAGTCCATCCCCGGCTTCCGGGTGCAATTGGAACGGGAAGAGATGATCCGCCAGGTAAAGGCCATCGGCCTGGCTATAACCGCCCCAACGGGGCAACTTGCCCCGGCCGACGGCAAGCTCTACGCCCTGCGTGACGTCACGGCGACGGTAGAGAGTATCCCCCTCATTGCCAGCAGCGTCATGAGCAAGAAGATCGCCGCCGGCGCCGACGCTATTGTCCTGGACGTCAAGGTGGGCAGCGGCGCCTTTATGCCCGACCTGGATTCCGCCCGGGAACTAGCCTGGACCATGGTGGAATTGAGCCGGGACGTCGGCCGGCGGGTGGTGGCCGTCATCACCAATATGGACGAACCCCTGGGGATGATGGTCGGCAACGCCCTGGAGGTGCGGGAGGCCATCGCCGTTCTGTCAGGCGGCGGGCCGCGGGAATTGCGGGAGGTCTGCCTCACCCTGGGCAGCCAGATGCTCCTGCTGGCCGGGGGCAGCGG
>NZ_JAXGFQ010000061.1:0-3408 GCF_051020825.1 Moorella naiadis (nom. illeg.) | reverse complement strand
AAAGGCAAGGGTATGGCCCTGCGCCTGGGTCTCCAGGGTGACGCCTGCCTGGTTTTAATGCAGGACGGCCGGATTACTGAGGTCCTAGACCTAGGTGGATTGACCCCGGAACTTATTGAAGCCCGGATCAGGCAGTTGGCGGCCTGAGTCAGCAGCTACTAAAGGCGCCGTAAAGCCCCCCGGCTTTAGCCACGGGGAGGCTCTAGATGGACGACAGACTAAGTAAACGTTATAGCAAACTTTTCGCTTGGCCCCGGAAGGAGATTCCGGGGTTTTTTGCTGAGCAACCTCAGTCGCTGCCGTGACGGAATAGCCAGGCCCGCAGTTCCTCCAGTTTTTCCCCTCTGGGCATGGCAGAGCCCCCGCTCTTCTTCAAGCTGGACCCACGCCAGGCGCTGTAGTTACACGACATGTTTTATAGATCGGGCCGGAAAGCCTTCTGGTGCCTACATTTAAGGCACTCCTATGTGCCTTCGAACTGTCGAACTCGGGCAGTAGATAGTTTTGCTGTAGACAATCTGTTGCAACACCCAGCGGTAATAAAACTGCTCAGGAAGGCCCGTACCTATACAACCAAAAAGCTAGGCGGTTACGGGGAATACTGTGATAAAGTGCTGGCTGCTCTGGCCGGGAATAACTGTGCGACGCCGGAAGACCTGGCTTTAAGTCAGGGGTTAGGGAGCGCTCAGTCGGTATATCGAATACGGGTGGCCTTAAAGTTTTTGGTTAAACTGGGTCTTTGCAGGGAAGAGGCAGGGATTTACAGTCTGGATACAGAAAAGCTTACTAAGGTTGTAAAGATGTACAAGCCCCGGCAGAAAACATGGGGGCAGGGATCTGATGCCTACTGAGCCTCCCCGACCCTGCGGGACTCTTTGGCACTCAAAAAGATTTCTCCTCTCATAGTGACATTTTCTCAGTCCGCTTATAGGGTGACAATATCACTGTCCGATGACACATCAGCCAAGTTGTTTGTTGACAAATGGCAGGGTCAGAGCTAAAATTAATATTTGGGTTCCAAAATATACGGGAGGCAAAAGGCGTTGGTCGGCCAGGCGGAGGTAACCAAGGAGCTGGAGTACTTACTGCGGCAAATAAACCACCTGATGAACCATTACACCGGGAGTTACTTAAGTGACAGGGGGTTGACCATGGCCCGCTTCTGGGTCTTGAGCAACCTGCCGCCAGAGAAAAGCTGACCATGGGGGAATTGCAGCGACGGCTCCTGCTGGCTCCGGGGACGGTTACCGGCCTGGTAGACGGCCTGGTGGCCGAAGGTCTGGTCCGGCGCTGGCGGGATGAAAATGACCGCCGCCTTGTTTTCCTCGACCTGACTACGACCGGGGAGGAGTTCCTGGCGGGGATTCTAGATTTCCGTTCCGATGTTCTGGCCAGGGCCATGGCCGGGCCGGACGAAACCCAAGCCCTGGATGCAGGGCAGCTGAATGCTGCCCTGCGGGTAATCCTCACCAATTTAAGAAAGCAATGTAAAGGAGAAAGAGAGAGATGCTGGCTCGAACCAAGGAAAATTATAAGTGGTATGCCCTTTCTTGTACCACCCTGGGTGCCCTGCTATCAGTTCTCAATAGTAATACCCTGCTGATCGCTCTCCCGGCTATTGCCAGGTCGCTACATGCCTCCATGGAAACTATTATTTGGACCTTGATGATCTATATGCTGGCGGTGACGGTCCTGGTGCCGGCCATCGGCCGGGTGGCGGATATCATCGGCCGGAAGAAGCTCTATGTCAGCGGCTTCGCCCTTTTTACCCTGGCCTCCCTGCTATGCGGCCTGGTGCAAACAGGGGGCCAGCTGGTGGCGGCACGTTTTATCCAGGCGGTTGGCGGTTCCCTGATGCTGGCCAACAGTACGGCCATTGTCACGGACGTCTTCCCCAGGCAACAACTGGGCCGTGCCCTGGGGATCAATAGTATGGTTATTGGTGCTGGGGCGGTAATCGGTCCCATCTTGGGCGGGATCCTAACGGCCTGGCACTGGCGCTGGGTATTTTTCTTTAATGTACCCCTGGGAATAATTGGCACCATATGGGCGGCCATCCAGCTTCGGGAAATAATCGAACTACCTAAAGGCCAGCGCTTTGATTGGCTGGGGACTACGATCTTTACCATTGGTTTTACCCTCATCCTCCTGGCCCTGACATTTGGGGATATGGTCGGCTGGCACACGACCTGGATAGTAGCCAGCCTGGTGCTTGGCAGTTTACTCATGGTGCTGTTCATTTATATAGAAAACCGCGTCGACCAGCCTATGCTGGATCTGTCCCTTTTCCGGCGGCGGCTGCTGGCGGCAGCCTACACCAGTAACCTTTTAAATGGCATTGCCCGCGGGGCAGTCACCTTTTTGCTGATCTTCTTTTTCCAGGGCATCTGGGGTATTGACCCCCTGTGGGCCGGCATCTTATTAACTCCCTTTGCCCTGGCGATGATGATCGTAGCGCCGGTGAGCGGTATCCTGTCCGATCGCTATGGCTCCCGGGAGCTCAGCAGCCTGGGCCTGGCCGTATCGGCCATAGGGCTTTATGGCCTTACCAGGCTGCAGGTTAATACTTCCATGGCGGTGGTTATCACCTGGATGGTCGTTATGGGCCTGGGGTCCGGGTTTTTCTTTTCGCCCAATACCAACGCTATTATGGGGGCCGTCTCCGCTGAGCGCCGCGGCATAGCCGCCGGCACCAGGACGATGATGAATAACGCCGGGATGGTAATCAGCATTGCCCTGGGCCTGGCCATGACCGCTGCCAGTATGACGCCGGCCGCCATGCAGGGGCTTTTCGCCGGTACCCAGGTGGGTTCCCAGGGTATCGTCATCCAGGAGTTTATTAACGGCCTGCACCGGGCTTTCTGGCTGTCTTTTATCATTAGCATCGTGGCCGCCATCGTAGCCCTCATGCGCGGCCATCATGAGGTTTACTGTCGGGGAATAGGTTCCGGTTCGAATAAAGCCTGATGGGAAGAGTTCTTAGGGTTATACAGGGTTAATATTTCCTGGAAAACTTCTAGAAAGACGATTGCAAAATTGCCGGCAAAGGACCGCGCGGCTCCGGCAAGTTATAATAACAAGGCCCGCCCCGGTGGATAAGGCGGGCCTTTTCCTAAATTTACGGCCAGCAAAAAATCACTGTTCCAGCTGTTTCTTCAACATGGCGAGCTCTTCCGGGGCAAGCCCCGTGGCTTTGATGATGGTTTCAATATCTACGTTTAACAGGAGCAGATTTCGGGCTACTTCCCGTTTGCCCTTCAGTTCACCTTCAAGTTCGCCTTCCAGTTTTCCTTCCATTTTTCCTTCCATCTTGCCTTTCAACAAAGCCTGTTGCTGCATCTCTTCCAGGGTCAATTCCAGGTTGTAAATCATCCGTTCCACCTCCCAGGGATTGCTTGCGTCCAGGAT
>NZ_JAXGFQ010000060.1:0-3443 GCF_051020825.1 Moorella naiadis (nom. illeg.) | reverse complement strand
CGGTGCCCTCCTTGGCATGCCTTTTGTTCCTGGTGAGACTTGATTTTTAACTATTGGTTGATAGCCTGAGTAGTTACCAAAAAACTAAATTAATTTTTATCGTGAAGCAGGAATTTCCGTTAGAATGTAGAATCCTAAACTTAGTTCGTAAGTCGAACAAACAAAGGAGGCGGGAACTCGAAACAGCGGTCAAGAATAATGAGTTAGGACAAAAAGAAAAAGGAGGGTAAAAGATGCGAAAAGGGGCTTTGACAACTACTTACCTTGTACTGCTTCTAATTGTAGCCGTGCTAATGATTCAAGGATGCAGCAAACCTGCTTCTATTCCGCAAAATGGAACCGGTGAGTCTCAAGGCAGTAAAGAGCTGATCGTGTATGGGTGGGCCGGCGACTGGGACTTGTGGTTCCAAAAATGGGCCGAAGAATTTAAGAAAGAGACTGGTGTAACGATAAAATATATATCAGGTCCTGGTACCCAAATGCGACAGAGAATTATAACCGAAAACGCTGCTAAGTCTGATATCTTTATCAGCACTCCTTCGGATGCCTTTACATTAGCTGGTGAAGGAATGCTGGCGGATATACCGTGGGACCAGATTCCAGCTTCCAAAGATGTTGATAAGCGATTCAAGTACCCCCAGGTCGGCATCTGGGGCTATGACTTACATCTGATTGCTTATAATACAAACTTGGTTAAAGCTGGGGAGGCTCCGCAAAAGTGGGCCGATTTTGCGGATCCTAAATGGAAAGGGAAATTAGCTTTATCAGATCCTACCGACGAGACCGCAACTAGACACTTGCTTGTAATGCAAAAGGCCTACGGTACGGAAAAGGCCTGGGATCTGATCACTAAGCAGTATCAGAATACTGTTAAACTGTTTAATACGCCTGGCGATATGGAGAGAACTATCGCCACAGGGGAGGCTGCCATAGCAGCAGAATCCTTGGGACAGGTTATGGTTGCAACCCAACAGGCTGGCGGCAAAGTTGCAGCTGTAGTACCTGAAGAAGGCGCATTTCTAATGCTGAATTCGATAAGCATCATGAAAAATGCTCCTCACAAAGATGCTGCTGTAAAGTTCGTCAACTTTTACCTGGATAAGTATGCCCAAAATGATATAATGAACAATCTAGGAATAAGCATTGCTACGAATAGCACAGTCGAGCTCAAGAACGACAAACTCAAGGCGGCGCTCGGGGACAAGACTATTGATGAGGTTCTGGAAAAGGCATATGTTCCAGACTGGGCTTACTGGATCGGAAAAGATGCAAATGGCAAGACCCGGCTAGCAAATCTCCAAACGGAACTGGAAGCACGGATCAAGAAGTAAGAGATTCAGGGGACTGGGTTCAACCCAGTCCCCGGTTTCAGAGTAGAGGGGAGATTGCTGATGCGTCCGAAGCCCGGCGATTCTGATTTGTACCTAAGCCGTACGAGTACATGGTTGCTCTTATTTCCCTTTCTGGGACTTTACCTGTTGTTCGTTCTGTTGCCATCCCTTGGCCTCGTCATAAAGGCATTTACGACGAATAATAGCCTAGATCTTGATATTCTTCAGCCGGCCACTCTGTTTCATGAGCACTACACGTTGTACAATTATTTAAGGCTTCTCAATAATCCGTACTACCAACGAGTGATTGCTAATACCCTCCTCATAGCGCTTTCAACTGTGCTTATAACCATGGCTATTGGAACCCCGGTAGCGTACCTCCTGTCGCGCAGAGACTTTAAACGAAGTGGCACCCTCCAATGGTTTATTACTCTCCCAACCTATTTACCTAGTGTAGTAGCAGCTTATTCTCTGGTCATTTTTTTCGGTCCTTACGGTGTTCTTAACACTGTTATTGGCTTGGTCTTTAAGTCTCGAATGGTCCTCGTGTTCTCTATCCCCGCTGTTGTAGCAGGTACGGTGTACATTACTTTGCCTGTCTACATTCGTAATGTCGTAAGTGCATTCAAAGGAATACCATCTGAGTTAGTCGAGGCGTCTTACAGTCTCGGTGGAACAGAGTTTTACACCCTAACGAGGGTTCTTCTTCCGTTAGCTTTTCCAGGGATTTTGGCGGCTGTGATTCTGAACTTTTCCTTTGCCGTAGGGTTGATTGAGGTAGCACTTATTGTTGGTGGAGGAAGTGAAAATGTTCCTTACCTTCCAGTTGAAATTATGCTGAAGGCTACTTCCTTTGGATATGACATCCCCTTCGCCTCCGCCATGGCAACAGTTGTGTTTGCGATTTCTCTCTTAGGCCAGCTGTGTTCTATGTTGTTGTTACGGAGGAAGATAGCGTGAATAAACAGCACCCTTTTGCTAACCTGTGCAAGTGGATAACAGCGGGAGTAGTTCTCTTTCTGGTGTTGCCACTTATTACAATGATTGTGTTCTCGTTCAGTAAAAAAATTGAGGTTATCCCTTCGGAATTGACCCTCAAATGGTACGGATTTATTGGTCACGATGCGTTGGCAGCCATTGGCATAAGTTTTATGATTAGCTTGCCGGCAATACTAATCGCCCTGTTAGTGTCACTACCGCTAGCTTACGTGATGACCAGAACAGACTTCCCAGGTAAGAAATTGATCGACCAGCTAATTATTCTACCTGCGCTTATCCCAGGCACTGTGTTTGGGCTCTCGCTTCTTCAGCTGTTCAACACCGGGTTTTTTCGAGGAACACCGCCACTATTGGTTCTTATTCTTGCCCACACCGCTGTCGTAGTTCCGGTGATGGCTCGACCAATACTTGCTGCCATGGAACAACTTGGTTCCAAGCTTGAAGAAGCAGCTGAAACACTCGGCGCTACACCTATTCAGGCGTTTTTAGGTGTGACTTTCCCACTGATTTCTTCTAGTATCGTGGTGGGAATGATCTTTGGCTTTGCCCGAAGCATCAATGATTTCATTATGACGTTTTTCCTGATGACTCCCGATCTTGTTCCATTGTCTATTCGGATCTTCACCTCAACTTACCTTAGCGTTCCCCAGATCACTGCTGCCAATGCAGTTGTCCTAGTTACCATGTCCGTAGGCGTGGTGCTACTGGCCGAGCGTTGTTATGGTGGTCCCCATTGTCAAGACACAAAATGAAAAATTTTAAGCTACAAACATATGTTTGGATAAGGTTATATTTGGAAATGGGTTAATTGAAATCAACCTTGTTAGTTACCAGTTATGGATATTAATTCCTGGGATGCTTGATAGTAAATTTGAGCTGGTGTACAGTAGCCCAGGGCTTGGTGAAGGCGTTGTTCGTTATAGAATCGGAGGTAGTTCGTGATACCCTGACGGGCTTCCCTAGGTGTTTGGTATTCATGGAGGTAAACCTCTTCATACTTCAAGCTACGCCATAATCGCTCAGTAAAGATGTTGTGATGGGCCCGACCCCTGCCGTCCATGCTAATGGCTACACCGGCTGCCTGGAGGAGACTGATGTACTGGTGACTCGTAA
>NZ_JAXGFQ010000059.1:0-3574 GCF_051020825.1 Moorella naiadis (nom. illeg.) | reverse complement strand
AGTTGTTCTTTGAAAACTGCACAGCGAGGAAAGCGTCGTAGAAGACCCACCTACGGAAGAAGGTCAAGCTAGTAAGGGCATACGGTGGATGCCTAGGCGCTAAGAGGCGAAGAAGGGCGTGGTAAGCTGCGAAAAGCCCCGGGGAGCCGCAAGCAGGCATAGATCCGGGGATACCCGAATGGGGCAACCCGCCTGGAGTAATATCCAGGCACCCTGTACTGAATAAATAGGTACAGGGAGCGAACCGGGGGAACTGAAACATCTTAGTACCCCGAGGAAGAGGAAGCAAAAGCGATTCCCCTAGTAGCGGCGAGCGAAGCGGGAAGAGCCCAAACCTTATGCATGGAGAAGGCTGCAACCGTTGTGCATAAGGGGTCGAGGGGCTTCCAGGAGCAGTTGCAGGTGCTCGACGGGAGGCGAAGCTGCAGGAGAAGAGGACTGGAAAGTCCCGCCAGAGGAGGTAAGAGCCCTGTATCCGAAGCAGCGTAAACTTTCGGGAAGGACCCCAAGTACCACGGGACACGAGGAATCCCGTGGGAATTCGGGAGGACCACCTTCCAAGGCTAAATACTCCTTAGCGACCGATAGTGCACTAGTACCGTGAGGGAAAGGTGAAAAGCACCCCGGGAGGGGAGTGAAATAGAACCTGAAACCGTATGCTCACAAGCAGTCAGAGGGCGTTAAAGCCTGATGGCGTACTTTTTGTAGAACGGGCCGGCGAGTTACGTTAACGGGCGAGGTTAAGGGGAAGACCCGGAGCCGGAGCGAAAGCGAGTCTGAAGAGGGCGGAAGTCCGTTGACGTAGACCCGAAACCGGGTGATCTACCCATGGGCAGGGTGAAGCGAGATTAAACTCTCGTGGAGGCCCGAACCGACCGACGTTGAAAAGTCGGCGGATGACCTGTGGGTAGGGGTGAAATGCCAATCGAACCCGGAGATAGCTGGTTCTCCCCGAAATAGCTTTAGGGCTAGCCTCAAGGCAAGACTAACGGAGGTAGAGCACTGATAAGGCTAGGGGCCTTACCAGGTTACCGAACCTTTTCAAACTCCGAATGCCGTAAGTTAATCCTTGGGAGTCAGACTGCGGGTGCAAAGATTCGTAGTCGAGAGGGAAACAGCCCAGACCAACAGCTAAGGTCCCCCAAGACGGGCTAAGTGGAAAAGGATGTAGAGTTGCTTAAACAACCAGGATGTTGGCTCAGAAGCAGCCACCATTTAAAGAGTGCGTAATAGCTCACTGGTCGAGTGACTCTGCGCCGAAAATTTAGCGGGGCTCAAGCCCGTTACCGAAGCTTTGGGAACCGAGTGCACCACTGGTGCTGCCAGAGGCGAGTCAAGCCTCTGGAAGTAGCAGTGGGGCACTCGGTTCGGTAGGGGAGCGTTCTGCAGGCAGCGAAGGTGTACCGAAAGGAGCGCTGGAGCCTGCAGAAGAGAGAATGCCGGCATAAGTAAGCGAGAAGGCAGGCGAGAATCCTGCCCGCCGAAAACCTAAGGGTTCCTGGGGAAGGCTCGTCCACCCAGGGTAAGTCGGGACCTAAGCCGAGGCGAAGAGCGTAGGCGATGGACAATCGGTTGAAATTCCGATACCACCAAAGAGTCGTTAACAGGAAGGGGTGACGCAGGAGGGTAGGCCCAGCGCACCGTTGGTCGAGTGCGTCCAAGCCCGTAGGGTGTGAGGTAGGCAAATCCGCCTCACAAGAAGCCCGAGAGGTGACGGGGAGCGAAATTAAGTAGCGAACTGGCTGAGCCCAAACTGCCAAGAAAAGCCTCTAACGAGACTCGAGGTGCCCGTACCGTAAACCGACACAGGTAGGTGGGGAGAGGATCCCAAGGCGCGCGAGCGAACCTTCGTTAAGGAACTCGGCAAAATGACCCCGTAACTTCGGGAGAAGGGGTACCCCGTTAGGGTGATAGTAGAACATACTGGAGCCCGAGGGGGTCGCAGAGAAGTGGCCCAAGCGACTGTTTACCAAAAACACAGGTGCCTGCTAAAGCGGAAGCTGAAGTATAGGTGCTGACGCCTGCCCGGTGCTGGAAGGTTAAGGGGAAGGGTTAGCGCAAGCGAAGCTCTGAACCGAAGCCCCAGTAAACGGCGGCCGTAACTATAACGGTCCTAAGGTAGCGAAATTCCTTGTCGGGTAAGTTCCGACCCGCACGAAAGGCGTAACGATTTGGGCGCTGTCTCAACGAAGGGCTCGGTGAAATTGTAGTACCGGTGAAGATGCCGGTTACCTGCGATAGGACAGAAAGACCCCGTGGAGCTTTACTGTAGCCTGACATTGGGTTTTGGTGTTTCATGTACAGGATAGGTGGGAGGCAGCGAACCACTGCCGCCAGGTAGTGGGGAGCCGACGGTGGGATACCACTCTTGAAACACTGAAATTCTAACCTTAGTCCGTGAACCGGACTGGGGACCGTGTCAGGTGGGCAGTTTGACTGGGGCGGTCGCCTCCCAAAAGGTAACGGAGGCGTCCAAAGGTTCCCTCAGCGCGGTTAGAAATCGCGCGTAGAGTGCAAAGGCAGAAGGGAGCTTGACTGCGAGACCGACGGGTCGAGCAGGGACGAAAGTCGGGCTTAGTGATCCGGTGGTCCCGGGTGGAAGGGCCATCGCTCAACGGATAAAAGCTACCCCGGGGATAACAGGCTTATCTCCCCCAAGAGTCCACATCGACGGGGAGGTTTGGCACCTCGATGTCGGCTCATCGCATCCTGGGGCTGAAGTAGGTCCCAAGGGTTGGGCTGTTCGCCCATTAAAGCGGTACGTGAGCTGGGTTCAGAACGTCGTGAGACAGTTCGGTCCCTATCCATCGCAGGCGTAGGAAACTTGAGAGGAGCTGCCCCTAGTACGAGAGGACCGGGGTGGACAGACCGCTGGTGTACCAGCTGTCCTGCCAAGGGCATAGCTGGGTAGCCAAGTCTGGAGGGGATAAGCGCTGAAAGCATCTAAGCGCGAAGCCCACCTCAAGATGAGGTTTCCCATGGCAAAAGCCAGTAAGACCCCTGGAAGACGACCAGGTAGATAGGCCAGGAGTGTAAGGGGGGTAACCCCTTGAGCGGACTGGTACTAATCGGTCGAGGGCTTGACCATAAGTAGAGGGTTAACTACGACGACCTCGCTGGGTAGTTTTGAGGGAACAAACCTCAAGGAGATATATGGTGGCAGAAGGCCACCAGCGAACGGGAGAGAGTAGATGGAGGCAGGCTTAAATCAGGAACTGGCGTAGCCAGTTCCGACAAGACTCCCACCTCTAACCTCCCACTTCCCACATCCATGTAACAAAGGTTTCTGGTGGTAATAGCGGAGGGGCAACACCCGTTCCCATCCCGAACACGGCAGTTAAGCCCTCCAGCGCCGATGGTACTGGGGAGTAACCCCGGGAGAGTAGGACACTGCCAGGAAGTTATTAAGAGAGCATGAAGGGTTAACCTTCATGCTCTCACCATACATTCCTCGGTAGCTCAATGGTAGAGCGCCCGGCTGTTAACCGGGTGGTTGCAGGTTCGAGCCCTGCCCGGGGAGCCACTACATATACCCGCCCCTGCGGTTTACCCCGTCAGGGGCTCTTGCGTTTAC
>NZ_JAXGFQ010000058.1:0-3892 GCF_051020825.1 Moorella naiadis (nom. illeg.) | reverse complement strand
AAAAGCCTGGTCATGGGGAGGCCGCCTAATAAGGATTGGCACAATGTGTCAGTAATTGTTAGGTTTTTTGAACCAGGTGCTTTTATTTTATGATCAAAGGTTGGACTGATTCTGTCCGCATCCCGCGCCTGGGGACCATCGCGCTCGGGGTAAAGGACGAAAAAGGAGTGCCGAAGGCCGTAGATTACTTTGTCGTTCCTCCCGAAGTTCAAGAAGTCTACGGCCCTCAGCCGAGAGAGCTGGACATAGTATTGCCGTCGGAAGACATTGAAAGCATCTTTCCGGCCTATTTGAAACGCTACGGCAACCAGTACGGCTTAATCTGCCGCGGCGACGGGGAGTACGCTTCTGTGAACGAGACCTACGCTAAGACTTCCGGCACCGAGTACGGCCTGAAAGTGGAAAACGGCGTGATAGTAGACATGGCTACCGGCGAGGTGGTACCCGTAGAAAAGAGCGGCGGCCAGGGGTGGGTCCAGATACCCTGCCCGTACAAGAATTGCCAGCACTATATCAACAAGAAATGCAGGGAAGTGGCGGTATTTTCCGCTTTGCTGCCGAAGGTGCCGGGAGTTTTAGGGGCCTACAGTATCGATACTGGTTCCTTTAACTCCTATCAGAACATCAAGAACAGTCTGCTCATCTTAAAGGCGATGGCGGGAAGGATCAGCTTCATCCCTTTGAAGTTAAAGGTGCGGATGCAGGAAGTGCACCCCAATGTAGGGGAGAAGCAGATTAAGAGGGCAGTCCCCATCATGTACGTCGACATGGGGGACATCACGCTGGAAAGGATGCTACAACTGGCGCGAGAGCGGAAGCTGCTGACCACGGTGACCCTGCTGCCGGAGCCCGCTGCGGTAGACGAAGACGTAGAGCCTTACGATGAAAATGCAAAGCCGGAACTGCTCTACGAGCCGGAAGCGTCCCCCGGGACGAAGCCTGCTGCTTTCGGGGCCCGGGGTCAGGGCGAATACTTCGAGAAAACAGGTAACCAGGAGGTTGTCGCTGTAGAAGTCCAGCCGGAACGCGAGCCTGAGGCCGAACCCCCGGCGGTATCATTTACGCCTGCAGCAACACCTGTAACGACGCCTACAGTTGAAGAAAAGCCCCAGGCTGAACCGGCAGAAAAGAGCACCATAAGCGGCGTGTTTGAGATAAGTTCGCCGGTAACGGTAAAGAACTTCAAGACCGGGCCGGTGACGATGTGCCGGGTGACTAACGAAGATGGGGAGCAGTATATGTTAACCGCATACCCTGGAAGCGAAGCAGAAAAGGTCCTGGCGAACGCCGTGCCCGGGCAGAAATATGAGATAACCGACGCGACGATCAAGAAGAACAACATAGGGGCAAAGACCATGCGGCTGATCGAAGTAGAGACCGAAATTGACGCGGCGGTGAGCGAGGAAGATTTCGGGTTTGACGATTTGTTCTAAAAATCTTGTAGGGGGCGGGCCTGTTTCCAGGCCCGTCAGTTATTGAGAAAGGAGTTGCTAAAAATGCCCTACGCTTGGGTAGAACCGGAAGTAGCGTTAGAATACAAGAGAATTAAGATTTACTATATTTATGCGGATGATTCTATGGCTAACGTTACTCGAACATTTCGGTTTGGATATTCAATTTTTAGTGATGATAAAGGGGAAGACAGCTTTGACGTCAGGGATTTAGCCAAAATGATAGGGATGCCCTGTCCTGAAAAGTGGGAAGAAATTAAGGCTGTCCTGATAGCGGCAATAGATAAAGGCGTTTTAACTCAAGAAGGAATCGAAGGGATCAAGGTTTGACTTTTTAACGGCAGGGCCTTTGCCCTGCCTTCTTTCCAGGAACGTCGGCAGTCCTGAAAAGAAGGGAAGGCAAATCAGTTTTAGCGCGGCAGGCACGTGATGCCGCTGCGCGGCCAAAGACAATATTTTTACTCAAAAAACCAGTTTAACCAGGCGGCCCGGCCCGCCTAAAATTCACCTAAAGAAGGAGGTGAACGCGGCGGGCCGCCGGGGGCCTGCTGCGCCATGAAAAATGGGATGGACTTTTGCGCACAAGGAAAAAAGAGTTACTGTCCGGCAGTTTTTTGAAAAAAAATTTGGCTACACGGATAAGGAAACCGGGGTTTACCACAAAGTTCTAGACTGCGCGGCGACTTTTACAGAAGCGTACCTGGCGATAGAAGTTGGGGATGCTTCAGGGCCAAAGGAAATTTACGCGAAGATATGCCTTTTGGGTTACCGGCCGAAAGATTATTTTAACTTTGGATACAAAGATATAAGCGAGAATATGGGGCCATGTTATTACAACTGCCCGGAGCGCATTTTAAAGCTTCTCACACCGACCGATGACGAATGGGCGATGGAGTGGCTGGAAAAATGCTGGGAGCGCATCCGGGCGAAGAAAGCTCGCCCGAAGCTAAGAGAAGGTATGATTATACAGTTTGCCGAAGCAATCGAATTTACCGATGGCAGCAAAGAGAACATTTTTCGGATTAAAGATTTGCGACGGCTAATTGTTGCCGACCGCTGGGGTTACCGGTACAAGATACGGCGGAAGCGGCTGGAGGAGCCGTTTGAGGTGCTTGACGATTTTCCGCCAGTCGAAAGGAGGCTGGCTTGATATGATTATCGTCAACTGCGATGGCCTTTGCGAGCCAGTCAATCCCGGCGGCACGGCATGTTACGGCTGGGTGGCCCGCAAAGACGGCGAGAAGCTAAAAGAAAGTTGGGGAGTAATCTGCTCCGGCCCGGGAGCCACAAACAACGTTGCGGAATACACCGCGGTAATCGAAGCGATGAAATGGCTCATAGAAAACGGCTTTGCCAAAGAACGGATAGAAATCCGCTCTGACAGCCAGCTCTGTATTTACCAGTTAACCGGGGATTACGCGGTGCGTTCTGCCCGCATCAAGCCGTTGTACCGCGAGGCCCGGAAGCTGGCTCAAAAGTTTTCTTCGCTTAGATTCCGCTGGGTCCCGCGGGAAGAAAACGAGGAAGCGGACGAGCTTTCCAGAAAGGCTTACGCGGAATCAGCGGCTCCGGACAAAAAGCGACTGGCGAAAGCGGAGAAACTGGTTAAAAATGTGGAAGAAGTTGGCGGCGGCCGGTATCACGTGCTTTCTTCGACCGGTAAGAGCAAATATGTGGTTGATCTGGCCGCATTGGCGTGCACCTGCCCCGATTTTCAGAAACGCGGGATCAAATGCAAGCATATTATCGCGGCGGAGATATTTGCCGCGAAGAAAGGAGAATTGGCCGATGCCCTGTAACGATGTCTCTCAAAAGCCCTGGTTAGAACGATACCGGGACTGGCTCACGGAAAACTTTGGCGACCGCTGGAAAGCCGCAAACGAACTGGCTGGCTCGTTCGAGAATCCTGTTTTGGCGGATGCGGGCCAATTTATGCTGGATTTGGCGATGAAAGTTTTCGAGTTAGAAAATGCGATGGCTCAAAAAGTTAACAAGGGGGATTGCTAATGCTGCATAAAAACCGTTTCTGGTGCGTTACCGAAATTGCTGAACCTATCTAGTTGGCCAGGATGCTAAAAGAAAACAATTACGTTTTATGCACCGGTTTCCGTCATGCTGGCTATCTGTGGCTGAACGATTCGTTTTCAGAAGACGGCGCCCAGGAATACG
Source organism: Moorella naiadis (nom. illeg.) (assembly GCF_051020825.1). Classification (NCBI taxonomy): domain Bacteria; kingdom Bacillati; phylum Bacillota; class Clostridia; order Neomoorellales; family Neomoorellaceae; genus Neomoorella; species Moorella naiadis (nom. illeg.). The sequence continues at coordinate 272 of NZ_JAXGFQ010000058.1, read as the reverse complement.
GGGTGGTCAAAGAAGAAACCGGGGAGCAGGTGGAATCGATTACTGTATCCTGGTGCAGTATAGAAGAGCTAACAAACTACATCCTGGCGATAAGTGCTGGGGATTATGAGGATCAGGGTTGGAACAGTGGGATAAATGTGGAGATGCAGGTGCAGGCCCCGGAACAGCATGGCACCTGTCCGTTGTGCGCCTAAAGTCAACCACCCCCAGCACAAGGCCGGGGGCTTGAGGCAAACGTAAGGCGGTAGTCTTACGCCCTCAAGCCTGGTTGA
>NZ_JAXGFQ010000057.1:0-4464 GCF_051020825.1 Moorella naiadis (nom. illeg.) | reverse complement strand
CTTGTCGTGGGGGTGGTGGGGAGAACGGGGCTGCTCTTCGTTTTCCGGCACAAGAACACCTTCTTCCAGATGTAATTATATCATATTTTTGAGGCAGGACGATAGTTTGCGGAAAACCGGTAACGTCCCGGTTTTGCCGGGCTGAAACACGCTAGACCCTGGGGCAGTAGAAGCCGCAGGCCTGCTTTTCCGGCCGAACCTTCGCCACAGCTTTGGTCAGGGCTTCTTTACCGGCCAGCCAGATAAAATCTTGGACCTGGAGTTCCACTGGCACCCGGCGTTCCCCGGTAAGATAGAGGTCCAGGGTGGCCAGACACACCAACCGCGTCTCTTCCCGGCCTATGATTGGGACGCAAAAGAGGCATCCCTGGCAGGTAGCCGTTGCCCGGTCTCTAATCCCGGGCAATATTAAACGATGGCCCTCGTATAAGGCGTTAGCCCCGCGCATAGAGGACACCTGCCTGAGTTAAGGATGCCGCCCGGTGGATGACCCTTTCCCCGTAGCGGTTTTTTAACCGGTCGCAAGCCCGGTCCAGGCGGGCCTGTTTTTCCACCCGGCCGAAAAGGTCTTCCTGGCGTGCCGCTGACGGTACCAGGCCGGCCAGGCTCACCCCCACCAGCCGCACCGGGCGGCCGGGGGACCAGCAGCGGTGGAGGAGCTGCCGGGCCGCCGCGTAGATATCGGCAGCCGTATCGGTATAATAGGGCAGGGTGTGAGAACGTCCTACCCAGTTAAACTCGGCGTCTTTAAGGCTGATGCTCACCGTGCGGCCCAGGTAATTTCCCAGGCGCGCCCGTCGGGCCACCAGCTCGGAAAGCTTCAGTAAAACCACTTCAATCTCTTCAAAGCTGTAGTAGTCCCTGGGCAGGGTAATCTGGTGGCCGACGGATTTAACTCTATCCAGGGAGTGCGGGTCCACCGGGCTGTAGTCGACGCCATTAGCGCACTGGTGCAAAATACGGCCCACGACGCCGAAGCGCCGGATCAGCGCCTCGGCGGGAAACCGGGCCAGGCCGCCGATGGTATAGATGCCCAGTTTGGCCAGGTATGCCTCCACCCGGGGCCGACGCCGAAAAGCTCCTTAACCGGCAGGGGCCACATCTTTTTAGAGACATCCGGGTAATCCAGGAGCGTCAGGCCGTCGGGCTAAGATGCTGGAAAAGGTACTGGTAGGAAAGGGCTACATAAACCTGGATAGGCATTTAGAAGGCGACGGGGTTTTGGTAGTGAACAGCGCGAAGGAGCGGTTAGGAAAGTTGGGAGACGTTTTCGGGCAGTTTGTAATGAGGCATTTGCAGAGCGCGGTATTCAGGCGGCATGGTAACGAGATGAGGCGGCCTTACCACGTGCTTTACGTGGACGAGTTTCCAAGGTACGTAAACTCTGACTTTGAGGGGCTTTTTGCGATAGGGCGGTCTTTCAGGTGCACAGCAGCTTTAATAAATATTTTTCAAGGAGAGTTCCTATAGCAGATTCATTATGCTAAACTTATCATGGCTCCGAAATAACTCCTGCAAATGCGGGCGGGTATTTGTCTGCAGCGAAGATCCCAGAGCAAGCCCATACAGGGCCTACAAGCACAGGTTTTTTAAGGGAGGGCCCATTTTGAAAAATAAAGCTGCTGCCGTTATTGCTTTAGTCCTGCTACTGTCATTGCCCTTTACCTATACCCAAATATCTTCCCATTTGAACCGGAGTCCGGCTGCCACCACAACCGCTAGCAGTGATACAGCGCACCAGCTTGGCCCTGTCCAATCGGCATCCGTTACTCCCCCTCAAACCGGGCAGACGCAGCTGGTTGGTGTGCAGTCCAATAAAGTTTACTACCAGAATAAGGTCGTAGTCCTTATTTATCACCATATTGATGCTAAAGAAGAAGCGGGATTAGTTATCTCTCCAGAACGTTTTGCCAGCGAGTTAGATATGCTCCTATCCCGGGGATACCACGTTATTAGCCTGGACCAGCTGCACGATTTCTTAAAAGGCGGTTCAGTACCCGATAACGCCGTTCTCATCACTTTTGACGACGGTTATGAGAGTATTCACCAATATGCCCTGCCAGAATTACAGAAAAGGCATATGCCTGCTGTAGCCTTTGCCATTGTTAAGTACGTAGGTCAAAAGCTGGGCAACCTCCAGCATTATGACTGGGATGCAGCCAGGGAGATGGCCACCGCCAGTTTGACCACCCAGTCCCACACCTATAATCTCCATAACTTCGGCTTCCTGGCTGATGGCAAAAACGGGCCCCTTCTCAACGGCCCCCTCAAAGGCCAGAGTTTAAGTGACTATAGAAACATGGTCTACCTGGACCTGAAACGCTCCCGGGAAGAGATAGAAAGCCAACTGCAGCAGCCGGTCTATGCCCTAGCCCTGCCCTTCGGCGCCGCCGGACCGACGGCCATCCAGGCCGCCGTCGATGCTGGATTCAAACTTATCTTTACTACCCGTTATGGGTCTGTTACCCGCCGGAGTAACCCTCTAGCCTTGCCCCGGGTAAACGCCGGCGGCCCGGAAATAACACCGGACAGATTGGATGCCCTTATTAAAGCCGTTGCCGGGGTAAACAGCCACTCCCAGGAGCAACTGAAGCAGCCCCAGAACCATCACCTGATAGTGGCCAGCAAGAAAGCGAAACGGATTTAGAAAACTGTAGGAGGTTAAAAACAGCGCAAGGAATTGCAATCTCATGTTCCGCAAAAAGAAGGATATTTCTTTCCGGATTTCACCTTTCAAACTGCTTTATACGACCTTTCTTTTCCTCGGTGCTGCTGCTGTGGCGGGATATCTGGCCCAGGGAAAGGCAATCTGGCAAACCCTCCGGCAGGGGGAGTGGTGGTGGTTGGCTTGTGCCTTTTCCTTACAACTAGCCTTTTTTGTGAATCAAAGCGCTCTATATGCGGCTGCCTACCGGGTGGTTGGCCTTAGGGAAGGGATAGGGCACCTCTTTTTGCTGGTCATGGCTTCTGCTTTTGTGGCCGCCGTTGCCCCCGGGGGAACCCTTTCCGGGACAGGATTAATGATTTATGACGCCCGGCGCAAGGAGTTGGATGTGGCCCGGGCCATACTGGCTAATTTTATTTTTTTCCTTTGCGATTACCTTGCCTTTCTAATAGTATTGTTCCTGGGCCTTCTTTATCTCTTCCTTCAGGGCAACCTGCAAAGGTATGAGCTGGTAGCTACCGCCATCTTACTGGCTTTAGTTTTACTTCTGGCTTCAGCATTATTCATTGTCGCCTTGAGACCGGAAATTTTTTTAAGAATTAGCTGCCAGATGGCTCTGCTAGCCGGGCGTTTACCCCTTGGGAAAGCAGGCCAAAACTGGGATGAAAAAATAGAAGCCTTCCTAAGCAGTCTTTCTACTACATTGAAAAATATCAGCTGGAGTCGTCCTGCCATGTTGCGGGCGGCCGGCCATGCTCTGTTGATGGAAGCAATTGGATTGCTCCAGCTCCAGGCCCTTTTCCTGGCCTTTCATCAGAACCCTGGTTTAGGCCGCTTAATTACTGGTTATGCAGTGGGTGTACTTTTCATGATTGTTTCCATTACACCCCAGGGCGTTGGTCTCATGGAGGGAGCCATGACCGCCGCTTACACCTCGCTGGGGATTCCCCTGGACCAGGCCGTCCTGGTCACCTTTATCTACCGTATCTTCAGCCTTTGGCTACCCATGCTGGGCGGTTTTATCTTTTTTAACTGGGTGCTGGCGCGGTGGTAAGAAAATGGTTACTTTGCCGCCACACTTTGGCCGCCTTTGGAGTAGGCTTGATAGGGGTAGCAAACATATTATCGGCCTGGCTCGTTTATCACCCGGCCCGTGTCGGGTGGCTGCGCCACTACCTGCCATGGGTAGTCCTCCGGGGAAGCTGGCTCAGCAGTGTCGTGGCCGGAAGTGTCCAGCTTTTTCTCTCCTGGAGCCTGGGCCGCCGGAAAAGGCAGGCCTGGTTAATCACCGTGGCCATGCTCCTAGTATCCACAGGTTCCAACCTGCTGCGGGGGCTCCACTACGGCCAGGCAGCCATCAACTTCGGCCTCTTACTGGTATTGCTGGCCCTAAGATCCGAGTTTACCGCCGCCAGTGACCCGCCTTCAGTGCGCCATGGTCTGGTAATTTTTGCCGGCAGTACCCTTTTTACTTGCTTATACGGCCTTTTAGGTTTTTACCTGTTGGATAAACATTTCCACCAGCATTTTAGTATCTTTGAGGCCTCGCGCCAGACAATAGCTTTTTTAACCTGGCTCAGTACGCCGGAGTTGGAGCGGCCCAATCGCCTGGCCAGGTGGTTTTTAGATTCCCTGGGGATTATCCAGATAGGAGGATTAGTTTACGGGCTGAGCATGGTGCTGCGCCCGGTGGTTTACCGCCGTACTGTCCTGTTAGCGGAACGGAAAAGGGCGGCAGCAATCGTTCAAAAATACGGCCGCTCCTCCCTGGTCCACCTGACTCTACTGCCGGACAAAGT
>NZ_JAXGFQ010000056.1:0-4599 GCF_051020825.1 Moorella naiadis (nom. illeg.) | reverse complement strand
CTGATACCTTTTCGGCTTTTGCTTTACATGGTCGAGGTCTAGCGGGAAATCTACAACAACACCCCGCAGCACGAGCGGGAGAGCAAGTATTTCCGCCTGCCACCCATCGTCCCGGCGGTGCTCTACAACGGGGCTAACAACTGGACAGTAGCCAGCACTTTCAAAGAAATGCTAGATAGTTACCAGGATTTCAGCGAGCATCTCCTGGACTTTCGCTACTTGCTGTTTGATGTCAACCGTTACAGCGAAGAAGAGCTTATCAAGGCGGCCAATCTGATCGCTGGGGTCTTCCTTTTGGACCAGAAGATGCAGCCAGAAGACCTGGCTATACGGCTACAGAAACTGGCAGGGGTCTTAAAGCACCTCACGCATGATGAGTTCCGCCATTTCACGACCTGGCTAAAGAACGTCGTCAAGCCCAGAATGCCTGAAGATTTTAGGGAAAAGGTTGACCGCATCCTGGACGCAAGCAATCCATGGGAGGTGGAACGGATGATTTACAACCTAGAAATAACCCTGGAAGAGATGCAGCAGCAGGCCTTATTAAAAGGCAAGATGGAAGGTAAGATGGAAGTAGCGAAAAACATGTTGTTGCTGGGCATAGAAATGGAGACGATTGCCCGCGCAACAGGGCTTGCTCCGGACGAGATCGCTACGCTTAAAAAGCAGATGGAGCAGTGATTTTTGCTGCCCATATAGGCCCTCCTCCCTTGGGTGGGCCTTATCCTTCCCGTATGCATTCTGCAGCGTTAATCTTATCCCTGCCATGACCCGGAATAAATACACGGCTATCATTACCAAGGCCACGGGGCTTACCCTGGAAGAGCTAAACGCCTTGAGAAGACAACTGGAACATTGAACTTGCCCTGGGTTTTGGCTATTTTAACCGCGCTTCTTCCATTGAAGTTTAAAAAAGGGATAGGCATTGGCCTATCCCCTTCCTGCATGCTTAGTTATATCTATATATCATTAGCGTATATGTTTCTTCATCATTTCTTCAAGCATGTCTTCATCTTTTGCATCGATTTCATGCTTATAATATACAGCTACATCGCCGATTAATTCCCACTCCTCAACATGGCTTACAGTAGCCTCTGGCTTTAAAAGAGTCAAAGGTGATAAACTTTCCATTTCCAGTATATAGTTATTCATATAGGTTTCGTAGGAAACACCATAATCAGGGTATCTAGCATCAACCTGGTGGTTGAAACGCTTGATAAACAAGTTTCCATGGTTTAAGTAAGCAGCCCAGCCATCTTGATTGGCAATACCAAACTTAAAAGGATTACTTATCTCAGGGTCTTGCTTTATCAAAATATATCTTTCTCCCCAGTAAACCCGCGGGTCGTTCATTCTGGAATAAAGCCAGAGAGCGATGACGCGATTGGGCAAGAGACCCGTATCCTGCCGCGGCTGGGGTACAATTTCGAAGCCACCGGGAGCCATCACCGTCAGAACCCAGGCCGCCAGTTCAACCGGCCATGCGTTTTTGTTGGTAAGATGATGGACAATCTTTACCTTGCTTGAAGCTTCCGCCAGGGTAATTTCCATCTCTTTCTTGATCTGTACCCACGACTCGACCTTTTGTGAAACCTTAACCCCACCTTCTACCTCCGACCACCCCACAGGCCCATTGTCGGGGGAGTAAATGCGCGGGTAAACTTCTGGGCTGTGCCACAGGCGATGGCCACCCATGAGTCGCCATTCCTCTTTTCCTACGGGCATGGTAATGGGCGCTTCCTCGCAAAACTCATTTACATTACCAGTAAAACCATAACGGACCACGCGAGGTCCAGTATCAATAGTAATTATAAGATTTACGATACCGTTGGTAAGCTCAAGACACTTGCCGTATTTTTTATGCTTCATTTCTTTAACATCAATACGAGACATTATTAAGGCCCTCCTGATTGGTTATACCATTATAGACTTATAGACCATTATAATAGAAGCGTTGTGAAAAACTCATTCTAATTGGCAGGTATTTGGCAACCAACATCGAATCCTTATTAGTAATAACATCTACTTTTCAGGAGAGGATTCCGTTGTTGGGAAGCAAGGAAAACCTGCGGCGGCAAATAGCTATCCAGGTTATCGATATTGAAAGCCTGATCCCAGATGATTACTACCTCCGCCGTATTGATGCAGCAATTGATTTTTCGTTCATCCGCGCCAGGGTAGCCCATTTATACTCCCGTACCGGGCGGCCATCGATAGACCCGGAAATGGCTTTTCGCCTCATTACCCTGTCATACCTGCTGGGTATTTCCGAGAACCGCCTGTTCACGGAATTACCCCTGCATGCCGACTATCTATGGTTCTGCGGCCTGGACTTCAACAGTCCTCTACCCGATCGAACCACCCTGATCAAGGCCAGAAAGCTCTGGCGTAAACGGTTTATTTGAGGTGATCATGCGTGAGATAGTGCGACAATGCGTTGCAGCCGGCTTGGTGAAAGGCGACGTGTTGGCCGCCGATGGCACCATTGTTAAAGCGCGGGCAGCGATAAAAAGCCTGGAAGCGTTCACCCCCCAACCGCTGGATAAATACCTTGAAGAACTCAAAAAACAAGATGAGAAAGATCTGGAAGCTATCACAAAATCAGAGGACGAAAGCGAACCCCCAAGTGGCGGGGAACCCCCGGTAAGGGGCCAGGGGCAAAGTGATAAAAAGCCAGAAGGCCAAGTTTTACAAGACGTTAAAGCTTCCCGGGATCTTTCCGGGAGGAAAGCAGGCGACCCGGATTTTCATGGGGAGAAGTTCAGCAACGCCACTCATCGTTCCACTACTGACCCCGAGGCCCGGCTCTTCCGCAAAGGTCCTGGTAAGGAAGCGAAACTCAGCTATTTAGCCCATAACCTGCTCGATGTTCGCTCGTGTGTTGTCGTCGACGCCATGGCCACACTGGCCAATGGAGCATTGGAACGGGCAGCCGCCCTGGAAATGCTGAAAAAAGCCAGTCCCCTTTTACCACCTTTATCCCCGGAAGAAGAAAAACGCTTCTTCCGGGGTGAGGGCAATTACACCGAGGGAGATTTCCTGGCGGAAGTGATCGCATTAGGCTATCAGCCCCTGGTACCCATGGGAGACGTACGGTTGGAGCCGTTACCGACCTGGAAACGCCGGACTTATCACCTTTTAACGTATAGCAAGCGGAAAGAACGTATCCGGATAACCAGGGCCAGAAACCTGGCCCGAACGTTGAAGCAAAGCGGTGAATACCGCCGTACCTATCGTTACCGGATCCGTATCGAGCACACCTTTGCGGATGCCAAAGAACATCATGGCCTGGGCCGGGCCAGGAGCTATGGCCCGGCTACGGTAGATGAACAGGTAAAGATGACGGCGGTGGCTCAGAATATAAAACGTCTGGCCACGTGGATTTGGCGTCGGAAAAAACGGGCAGCAAAGGTCATGGAAATGACTCGGGCTGCGGTAACCGCGCTGCAAGAAAGAGTGGCCCAACTTCAACAACTTTTATTTTACTGTGTTGTTGACTGCGGTTAATTGTAGTTTGAAGGATTTCTCACAGCACTTTTAGGGGAAGCGACCTTGCAAACTTGCAGGTACCTTGGTTTCCGGTGCCTGAGCAGCACGCCATTGCCCACATCCTGGGCATGCTGGACGACAAGATCGAACTTAACCAACGTATGAACGACACGCTGGAGGCGATCGCACGGGCTATCTTCAAGTCGTGGTTTGTGGACTTCGACCCGGTGATTGACAACGCCCTCAGGGCTGGCAAGCCGCTCCCGGATGAACTCGAGGAGAAAGCCGCCCGCCGACGCGAAGTTTTCGCCCGTGCCCGAGCCGAGGGCCGACTTGCCGGGTTGCCGGAGCATCTGGCAAGGTTGTTCCCCGATGAGTTCGAGGAGAGCGAGGTGGGATGGATACCTAAAGGGTGGAAGGTAGTAGACATTTACAGTGTGGCAGAAGTCATTTACGGTGCGCCGTTCAAGTCTGTGCTCTTCAACGACGATGGTGAAGGCCTCCCTATCATCAGAATTCGCGATCTCAGTACCTATGATCCAAAGGTTTACACAACTGAGAGACCCCCAAGGGCTTATCAAGTTGAACCAGGTGATGTGATTGTAGGGATGGACGGAGAGTTCCGCGCCCACCTCTGGCAAGGCCCACGCGCGTGGTTGAACCAGCGGTTGTGCTGCTTCAAGCCTAGGTCAGGGATTCCCCGAGCGTTCATCTACTTGAGCATAGAAGAGCCCTTACGGTTCTTTGAAGAAGCGAAGACGGGGACGACCGTAATCCACCTTGGAAAGGCGGATATTGACACATTCTGTGTCCTCTTGCCACCGACAGATACGCTAACCTTATTTGGAACACAGGTTGAACCGCTCTATTCACGCATCATGTCCAATGCAGCGCAATCCCGCTCCCTCGCAGCGCTACGCGATGCCCTGTTGCCCAAACTTATTTCCGGCAAACTGTGGGTGAAAGACGCAGAGCGGATTGTGGAGAGCGGATTGTGGAGGGAACGATATGAACGGCTGGCGGGCGGATATTACGTAAGCGTCAAACTCAACCCACCTGGAACCATAACAAGATTTATAGGAAAATCTCCCTCAAGAACACCAACGGAGG
>NZ_JAXGFQ010000055.1:0-5164 GCF_051020825.1 Moorella naiadis (nom. illeg.) | reverse complement strand
TTTTGCATAGCTTAATGATTCCCCTTTCATCCCACGGCACGAGGCCGTGGGTTTTCAGGGGGCTAATTTTTATAAAAAAAGCAAAGAAAATTTACATGGAATTTATGGAAAAACGAGGAGGAGGTTTTTAAATGACCAGGTTTCTTACTCCAAAAGAATTCACAGAAGAATTATCCAGCCGGCGGCCGGATATTATAGATGAGATGGTAGAAAGCGAACCAATTTATGAGGTAGCCAGAGAAATTATCAAAGAACGCAAGCGTAAAAATTGGTCACAGGAAGAGTTAGCAAGGAAGGCTAATTTAACCCAAGCTCAAGTATCGAGAATTGAAAGAGCTGAAATGGGTAATATGCGGACATTGTTCAAAGTGCTGGATGCATTAGGGCTAAAATTAACGGTTCAATACAAAAATTAACAGCTAAAGAATTAAAACGCCTTTTCATGAAGGCGTTTTAATTCTACAGGGCTTACGTCCTGCCAAGCTTCCAGGATAGATGCCTGGGACGCGGGAAGGCACAAGTCTTTAGCCGGCGGTAACATGATGACTGCTGGTAGCCAAAAAAATTCCTGCTTCAGCGGGATAGAAAGGGGTATTATTATGGCGTATAATATATGCGAGGTGATAAGTATGGGCGGAGTAATGCAAGGTATTGAGGATATTATAGAAGCCTGGTCCAAGGAAGAGCAACTACAAGCGCTAAAATATCTGCTGAAAAAATATGGTTTTGCAAATACAATGCCGGTAGCGCCGTATGACGATTTAGATAATGAGGAGGTCGACGCCTACTATGAAGGGCTTCTCCAGGCAGATTAAATTTGGCGACGTAGTTTTGGTGCCTCTGGCGTGGGTAAAAAACAATAAGGCCGAATACAAAATCAGGCCTGCAGTAGTAATCAGCCGGGAAGCGATAAATGCTGCCGGCTATTTTATTTGCCTTGGCATATCTTCTAAGCCTTGCGTTAATGAATACGAAATTCCAATCAAAAGTTGGCAGGCTGCAGGACTCTGCAGACCCTCAAAAATTTGGTTGACTGCACCCTTTGGAATTACAGAAAAACAAATTCTCAAAGTGATAGGGACTATAGAATCTCAAGAACTCCTGCAAATTTACCGTTCGTTTACAGGTTATATTTAAAAGTTGTAGGGCCTGCGCCCTGCCCGGGCTTCAGGAAAAATGCCTGAAGCGCGGGGAGGGCACAAGTCTTTCAGCCGGCGGTCACGTGATGACCTATGGCAGCCAAAAAAACTGCCTCTCGAAAGAAGGGGGAGAATGTCCAAAAAAGTAAAGCTTCCGCGGCTGTTATGGGCAAGGAAGCCGGCGACGCAGGTTGTCCCCAACAAGAAGGCACTGTTAAGCAAAACGGCCTGCCGTAAGAGCAAAAACCAATAGCGATATAGGCCCCCGGTGGCCTGTAGTCATCCCAAAAATCCTTAACCAAAAGGAGGGAAGGGTGCAGACAGGCCGCCGGGGGCCTGCCTGTGCTAAAAAAATGGGTATTACAGTTCATTACTCTGGTACGGTAGAGAAGGAAAAAGTGGATCAGATCACTGAAACCTTGACAGATTTTGCCAAAGCGGCGGGATGGGAATACCATCTGGTAGATGAAGTGATTGGACCGGAGTTAGAATCAGGGTTAATAATTAAAAAACAAGATGGTACTGTCGATATTTACGATTCTCATAGAAGAGGCATAAAGAAACGATATAACCAAGGCCATCGTAATCCGGCATTTTTTACAAACATCAACGAGCGCGTAAAAGGTATTGTAATTAATCTCCACCCAAAATGCGAATCATTTGATGTTACCTGGAACGTTGGGCGGGGAAGCAAGGCCTATTTGGCCAGTTATTATATGTCAGCACACGGTTACTGGTGCGAAGGGCATTGTTTTACTAAAACCCAATACGCTCCGTTGGAGTGCCATGTGACCATCTGCAAACTGCTGCGGTTCCTGCAAGACCATTTTGGGGTCAAGCTCAGGGTTGATGATGAAGGCGGGTATTACGAGACTGGAAACCTGAATAAGCTGGCGGACAACATGAACGAAAACCTTGCAGGCATAAAAAAGACCTTTGAACTGCTGGAAAAAATGTTAAGTGGCACGGGCTACAGGGTTATAACAAATTTTTAAGGGAGGGACGTTTTTGTTATGAAAACAAAGATTTTCGAGCGGTCCTTTGATGAGATTAAGGATATCGCCAGGAAGACCGGCAAGCCGGTTCTAGCGGCAGTCTATGGGTACAGGGAAATAGACGAATACCCCGACCTTACCTGGCTCAAGACCGTGCAGGCTGAAGACGGCAGCATAATTTCCTCCTGCCGGTACAGCAACGAAGATATCAAGGAATACGGGCTTGAACAGGTTCAGCGCTGGATCGACGAAGACCACGAACGGCTGGAAAGTTACGGTGATACGTGGTGGATGGAAGGCGTGCGGGCTGCCGCTGAAATTTACATCCTTGCAGGCGACAGCTTTATCATTCAGCTGATTCAAACCCCTGGTTTGTGGGGGATAGAATCAGATTCGGAAGAAGCGTATTTTAAAGAAGTGTTTTCCGGTGAAGTAACGGTTCTCCGCGGCATGCTGGAGAAGTTAAATGTTGCCGGGCTGGAGATATTAGAAAAGCCGTTAAAGTATCTTGGAGACGTAATAGAGCCGGCTGAAACCCCGGCGACATGCTATACGGATTAGGCCGGTCTTTGCCGCCGGTCATAAAACCGGCCATTAAAAAACTGGCCATAAAAAGAAAGGGGAATTTTTATGCCGAAGTTAGAAGAGCTTGCCCGAAAAAACATGCAAGGTTCCGTGCAAACTGCAAAAAAATCTTTTGACTTTGACCGGGAAGAAGAGTTAGGGGCGGTCCCCAAGGGGAAACAGGCGATAGTGCTGCGGAAGCTGGTAAAAGAGAACGACGTGTACTACGACCTGCGGGTATTCTATTGGGACAAAAATGAGAATAGATTTAAGCCGACCAGCAAAGGGGTCATGATGACCGCGGAGCAGTTTTTAGAAGTGCGAAAGCTGATGGGGATTAATTAACCCTGCCAGGCAAATAGAATTTTAAGGGCCGGACGAAAAAACGCCCGGCTCTTTCACGCTCAAATTTTGACCTTTAATCCTAAAGGGAGTGGATGCTGATGCCGGCCAGCGCAGTAAAGGTAAAACCGATAGAAATCTATAAGTACGAGCCAAACCCGGAAAAGCCGGGGTATTTGCGTTATACGGGCAACCGTACCGTGGGAGAAGTTTTTGAAGAGCTACAGGAACGGCTCAAAGCCGAAGGGCTGCTGCCGGAAGAATATTTTGACCTGGTATATGATTCTGTGGCCTGGCCAAAGCCGCGGGCGGCGTTTCCTGATTACCGTGTCATAGCCTGTTATCCGGTCACCGGGCGTTCTGAGGGGTATTATATCCACGTAGACGCTCTTGTGGCCCGTCATGAAAAGGAAGGCTTTTTTATCGAAGCGGTGCCGTTGTTTTTAGGGAAAACCTTCCAAGGATTTGAGTTTGCGGCAGCAGCAGCGAACGCCTGCGCCAAACATTTGGGGGCGTAAAAACAAAACTAAACCAAGGCGCCAACTAACTTTTCAAAAAAAGGAGTTGACTAAAGGATGTACAAATGCCCCAAATGCGGTCACAACAGTTTCGTGGAAGAGATGGACCACTGCATGGTAGCCAGGCTGGTGGACGGCAACCTGAAGCCGGTAAAGGTGTTCGAGATAGAACCGACTGGCGACAGCGTGATCACTTACGAGTGCATGGGCTGCGGCGCCAGGTGGTCCAGGGAAGATATAGAGCTATGCGACGAAGTTTAGAAAGGGGGTATCCGGCAGGCCGGAAGACGCCGTGCCGGGAAAAGATGGCTGTTCTGCTGATGAGCATGAATACGGCCGAACCCGATCCAGTCGTGAGGACTTTTCATACGGCCAGGCAGGCATTAATAGCGAAATTTGCAGCTAAAAGAGGGGTCAAAGTCAGCGAAGAAAGGACAGGATGTTATATCGATATGTACTGCGAAGGCAGTACTGCGGAAATTGCAGAACTGCTAAAAGCTATTTATTTCGAGACGCATTTAACGAATTTTGTCGTAGACCTTGAGGAAGGGGAAAATCCTGTCCCTTTGCGGGAATTGAGAAAACTCAACGAAAGCCTCGTGGAACTTACAGAAGAAGAAGATGCGGAAATGCTGTGAGCGGGAGGGTTGTAGCATGCACGCTCTGCATTGTTTGCTGGTAAGCCTTGATAAATGGCAAATAGACGAGATGCTTGCCAGCCAAAACAATCCCCAAAGGCTGCAAGAAATCGAAATGAGGATACGGCTCGTAGCCATGGAGGCTACGAGCGAGTATGCCGACCAGGCTTTCGACTGGCGTTCTGAAGACGATGCAGGAAGCTGGATAGACGATTTTCCGGGCGCAGGCGTAGTTTTAGGAGCGAAAGAGTCAGAGCGTTTCAAAGAACTGCTGGCGGAGTACAGCCAAAAGCCTTTAAAGCGAGCAATGGTACTTATGGAAAAATACGATTGCTACGCCGGGCGAATTTTAAACAAAAGCTTGCTCAGGGAAGTATGGGCAAACAAAAAACCGTGGGACGAGCCATGGACTTTAGCAACAATTTTTAGACTGCTTATCGGGGATTATCTTTTCGAGTCGCAATTCTACAGCGTCCCGGACGCAAGCGCAAAGATAAGTGACGGTGTTTTCAGAGACGCCATGGAGCATCCCGAATACTACGCTCTGGTATTTTCCGACTACCATTGGTAAGAGTTAATAAGAACCGGGGTATAACCGCCCCGGTTCTTTAATGGCAGCCTGCCAAAAAAAATTTAGAAGGAGCTGATGGCCAGTGCGCTGTTTAGTTGTGGTGGCCGACCTTGATGAGCAGACTTATTACTTGCCTCTAATCGAGGCGCCAGACGAAGAAATGGCTGTCAGGATAGCCAACAATGCGTATCCAAATTGCATCGCTATAGGTGCGCTTGACGAGAGAGATATTCTGTACATGCTCGAAGTTATACGCTCTGCGGAGCCAGACTTTAGGTGCCGATGCCAGGCGTAATGCCTGATAAAAACCACAAATTAACGGAGGTGTGTAGCAGCTACCAACAGATTAATAAATATTGACAAAACATAACAAAAAGCGTACTATAGAGTCATGGAA
>NZ_JAXGFQ010000054.1:0-5194 GCF_051020825.1 Moorella naiadis (nom. illeg.) | reverse complement strand
GGCATCCCGGCCGGCAACTACGGAGATATGGCTTACCTCACCGTTTTCTTCATAACCGATAATATCCCCCGGCTGCAGGGCGTTGACGACCCCATAAGGGTAAGTAGCCGTAGCCCGGGTTACCTCTTGAAAATTACCCCGGGCCAGGCGCACCGCCAGGCCGCTGTCCAGGAGGTAATAGACCAGACCGGTAGCCTGGGCCCAGGCCTGGCTGCCCTCACCGTTGTGATAATTCCACACCCAGTCCCGGGGTATGCCCCCGGCTTTTTTGTCACTTAAAACCTGGGAAGCAAAATTGGCGCAATCACCGCCCAGACCGGTTAAGTCCCGATAGTCCTGGTTATAGCGGCCGTCCCCGGGACCCAGGCGTACGCCGCTATACCGGTCGGCATAGGCCACCGCCGCTTGGCGACGGTATTTACCTTGGAATAGCGGTGGCGGCACCTTGCAGACAGCCGTGCCGGGGGCGATTGTAGGTTTCAGGTCGTCGGTCTCAAAGGGGTCCCAGTACCAGTCGCGGGTGACCAGCCAGCGATCGTTCTTCTTGACCAGTTCCACCCAGTGGATGGTACGGAATCCCATCTGGTTTACTGCTTTTGACACTTCCCCCTGGTGCCGGTAACTGAGGATTAGATGTTGGGATACCGAGGCCCAGCCCTTATCCCCTTCGCTACCGGTGTCGACAACGGCCAGGTCCAGGTGACTGCCAGTCAGGGTTAGCTGGCGTTTTTGCAACCACTCCTGGACGTATTTAATGCGGCCGATTTCATGGTTCAGGGCAAACCGGCCGCTGGTCGTCGTAGTATCATAAAAGACCTCCAGGCCCTGATAATTACCACCGGTTAGGGCCCTGGCCCGGGCCGTGAAGGTGGATTTCAGGTATTCCTGTAACTCCCCGGAGACAGGAGGCGCCATTGCCGGTAGTTCCTTTGACCAGAGTAGAAAAAAGGTCATGCCAGCCAGGAAGATGGCCCCTGGAACTACTAGTCCTATCCACCGCCAGCGTAAAAATAAAACCCGGCCCACCCTCATCCCCCGCTTTCAACCTCTTTTCTTTAATGTATATTCAGCGGGAGATAAAGAAAAACCCCCGGCCGGGGGATATAGAATAAGATTAACATAAAGGCTGTACCTTGCGCCATAAAATAATAAACCTCCCTCCCGCTGAAGTATTTTAATAAGCAGGCTAGAGGAGGTTTAGTACCATTAGACGTGCGCTGTTCGTCAGCGGCGATACGTCCTGTTTATTTTCAGGGTTTAGGAACCTAGTAAAACCTAACTTTGGTGCGGCGAGGGGGACTTGAACCCCCACGGGATAACCCATACGCCCCTCAAACGTACGCGTCTGCCGGTTCCGCCACCGCCGCATTTAGCAAAAATAATTATAAACTCTCCTACCACTTCTGTCAAGGCTTTTAGGCGGGCCTATTTCAGCTGTACCAGCCGGGGGTTGGGAAGGGTCCCCGGCAGGCGGCCGCGCTTGGCGACCGGACGGCCGTCGACCTCCTTTAGATCCATAGTCATGTCAATAGGGGCGGCGCCGGAGATATAGCTGCCCACACCGAAGGCGTCGGCCCCGGCTTCGATAAGGGTGCGGATGCGTTCCGGCGTCAGGCCGCCGGAGACGAAGATGCCCACCTGGTGGTAGCCGGCTTTATCCAGGCGGTAGCGCACTTCCCGGACCAGCTCCGGGGTCACACCGCCGCGCTCACTGGGGGTATCCAGGCGTACGCCAGCCAGGGTCGGGCCCAGGGCTGCGGCTACCCGCAGGGCTTCTTCGGCTTCATCTTTAAAGGTATCAATGAGGATAGTCCGCTTGGCATCGGGAGGCATGAGGCGGTCGTAAGCCAGGGCTCCTTCCACTGTATCGCCGATGATGAGGAAAACAGCATGGGGGACCGTGCCCTGGGGCTCCCGGCCGGCCAGTTTAGCGGCCAGGATGCAGCTCGCCCCGTCGGCGCCGCCGACAATGGCCGCCCGCTCCATGACCGGGGCCACCGCCGGGTGCACATGGCGGGCACCGAAGCAGACGAAGGGATGGTCACCGGCCGCTTCCTTGATCTCCCGGGCCGCCGTGGCCCAGCCGCTGGAACTGGCCAGCATCCCCAGCAGGGTGGTCTCAAAGAGGCCAAACTCGCTGTAAGGACCCTGGAGGCGCAGGACCACCTCTTTCGGCGCAAAGGGGCTCCCCTCGGGCAGGCCGTAGATGGTTACTTGCCGGTCTTGTAGCAAGGCCAGAACCTCATTGATGCCGCAGATAATCCCCGGCCGGCGGGGAAAGACCTCGGCTGTGACTATAGTATTTACCTTGCCCAATTCCTTCAGGATCGCGTAGGTGCGGACGAAATAAACGTCGGTAGTCGCCCCGGAAGCAATCTCTTCATGCTGCGCGGAATAAAAACGCCGGTCCGGTTCGACCTGCAGCCGCCGTACCTGCTCCAGGGAGGTAATGACCTCGGTCCCCATTGTATCCACTCCTCGACACCAGAATTCATTTTACCAAAGGTTTCCCTATATTATTCGGCCTCCGGGGGCGATTCCCTGCTAGCGAACGTCAGGATATAAAAAACGATAGATGCGGTAATCCTGCCGCACCCGGCGCACAAACTCCCTGGTCTCCGGAAAGGGCACCTGGTGCAAGTTGGCGTAGCTCCCGTCCCAGACGCCGCCGTCCAGCCACTCGTGGACGTGGCCGCGGCCGCCGTTGTAGGCGGCCAGGGCCGGGTTGACGTCGCCGAATTCCTCCAGGAGGCGGGCCAGGTACCAGCTGCCCAGGCGCAGGTTATAATCCGGGTCATAAAGCCTGCCCGGTGTAAAGGGTAAACCGAGGTGGCCCGCCGCCAACCGGGCGGTATCCGGCATAAGCTGCATCAAGCCCATGGCACCTTGGGTCGATTGGGCCCGGGGGTAGAATTTGCTTTCCACCCGGGCTACAGCGGCCACCAACAGGGGGTCGAGGCCCTCCCGGTGGGCATAGGTGACGATACTATCCCGGTAGGGTAGGGGATAAAAGAACCGCCCGGCCCGGGGTAGAAGAAAGGTAAGGAGGGCCAGCAATATGAGTAACCATAGCAAACGACGCCCTACTTTTCCCACGGGACACCTCCAGGTACTTGGTTGCTACCGTCCAGATGGCCCTTGCCGGCCTGGAGGCCGGTTGCGCTCCCTGTTACCCCTCCAACTGTATGGTTCTTATCCGGGTAGACGTGATCCTGCTGGCCGGGAGCGTCACCGGTTACTGTTCCTTGAATCCGGTTGTTTCCCAGGCGGCGCTGCAGCTCCTGCCAGGCTGCCTGGACGGCCGCCCGGGTGGCCGCCAGGTCGCCGCCGGTTGGTATTACCCTGTTAGCCCGGCGCAGCCGGGCTCCCTCTTCCCCTTGAGCCTTAAGACGGCTCTCCGCCTCCAGTAGGGAGAGGTTGTCCCTGGCTATCAGCCGTTTTAACCGCACCGGTGCCGGGGCGGTAAGCGCCCAGACGGCGTCCATCATTTTTTCCATACTGGCCTCGAACAACAGGGGCGCTTCGATGACTACCACCGCCCCCGGGTCGTTCCGGCGTACTTCTGCCAGGAGTTCCTCCACCCGTTTCCGGATGCGGGGATGGGTAATGGCGTTTAAGAGTTCCCTGGCTGTGGGGTCGTTAAAGATAATTCGGGCCAGGGCCGGCCTGTCCAGCTGCCCGTCAGGCCGGAGGACCAGGGGCCCAAAGGCGGCTACGATTTCCCGGTAGGCGGGCCGGCCGGGGGCCACTACCTCCCTGGCTACCTGGTCGGTATCAATTATGACCGCCCCCAGCTCCTTTAAAATGCCGGCCACAGTACTCTTACCGCAGGCGATACCGCCGGTTAGACCAATAATAAACATCAGCGCCACTCCTATAATCGCCAGAAGCCGATGGCGATTAGAATCAAGCCCGGGAGGGCCGCTCCCCGCCAGCCCAGGCTATCCAGTTGCCAGTGCCCGCCCAGGAATAGGCCTAGCCGCACCAGGAGGAGCTGGCACAGACCAATGGCCAGGGGGGCCAGGGAGATGGAAAAACCGGCGGCCGCAGCACCCATACCTATGCCCAGGGAGTCCAGGGCCAGAGCTATCCCCAAGGTCAGGGCCTCCCGGCTGCTGATGCTCCCGGACAGGTCCAGATCGGCCCGGGCCGGTTCCCTTAAGATTTGAATAACCAGGCCTAACCGGGGGAGACGCAGGCGCAATAGGGTCTGCTCCTGCCCATTATTAGTTTTCCTTTTCAGGTAAGCCTCCATAATAATAACCGTGCCCAGGATTAATAATATACCTGCCCCCAGGCGCCCGGCAAGGACGGGATTAAAAATCCTGGCCAGCAGGTGCCCGGCGACCATGGATAGGAAACTTGCTCCTACAGAGATCAGGGAGATTACGGCCAGGGAAAGCCAGGGCAGGCGTATTCTTCTGAGACCATAAGAAAGCCCTACCCCCAGGCCATCCAGGCTGGCAGCCAGGGCCAGGAGTATCGTTGCCAGAAACATGGCAGCTTATCCCACCTTTACCCCACGTTTCTCTAACAATATACGCGGTGTGGTGGTATTCGTGCCTGTCAGGTTCTGGCGGGACTTCCTGGCTATTTTAAACCTGGCAGCGGGGGCAAAAGTGGGTGCTGCGACCGCCGAGACGTACCCGTTCCAGGGGCTGCCCGCAGCGGGGGCAGGGCTGGCTGGTCCGGCCGTAAACCTGGAGGTGGTCCTGGTTGCTGCCTTGATGGCCGCTGCCGTCGACGTAATCCCTGATGGAGGTGCCGTGGTTGGCGATCCCCTGTTCCAGGACAGCGCGGATGGCCCCGTGCAGGCGGGCTGCTTCCTCGGGATTCAAGGAGGCTGCCGGCCGCCGGGGGTCCAGGCCGGCGGCGAAGAGGGCCTCATCGGTGTAAATATTACCCAGCCCGGCTACCAGGTGCTGGTCCAGGAGGACCTGCTTCAGGGGCCGGCGCCGGCCGGCGAAAATAGCTGTCAGGATCGCGGCGTCAAAGGTCGGGTCCAGGGGTTCCGGCCCCAGATCACGCAAACAAGGCAGCTTTTTTAGCTCTGCTTCTCCGGCCAGATAGAGGCGGCCGAAGCGGCGGGTATCCACCCAGCGCAGGGTAGCGCCGCCGTAAGCGTAAAATAACCCCCACCTAGCAACTTAGGTGGGGGTAAAAACAAGCTTTAATTATTCACCCGGCAATCAGG
>NZ_JAXGFQ010000053.1:0-8842 GCF_051020825.1 Moorella naiadis (nom. illeg.) | reverse complement strand
CCGCTGCCCCCGGCCAGCAGGAGCATCTGGCTGCCCAGGGTGAGGCAGACCTCCCGCAATTCCCGCGGCCCGCCGCCGGCTAAAACGGCGATGGCCTCCCGCACCTCCATGGCGTTGCCCACCATCATCCCCAGGGGTTCGTCCATGTTGGTGATAACGGCCACCACCCGCCGGCCCATTTCCCGGCCCAGGGCTACCATGGTCCGGGCGAGTTCCCGGGCGGAATCCAGGTCGGGCATAAAGGCGCCGCTGCCCACCTTGACGTCCAGGACGATGGCGTCGGCACCGGCGGCAATCTTCTTACTCATGACGCTGCTGGCGATAAGGGGGAGACTCTCTACCGTGGCCGTGACGTCACGCAGGGCGTAGAGCCTGCCGTCGGCCGGGGCTAGCTGCCCGGTGGGGGCGGTGACCGCCAGGCCGATCTCTTTCACCTGACGGATCATCTCTTCCCGCGTCAGCTGTACCCGAAAGCCGGGGATGGACTCCAGTTTGTCGATGGTGCCGCCGGTATGCCCCAAACCGCGACCCGACATCTTAACCACCGGCACCCCGGCGGCGGCCACCAGGGGTGCCAGCACCAGGGTGGTGGTGTCGGCCACGCCGCCGGTGCTGTGCTTGTCGACCTTGACGCCGGGAATGGAACTCCAATCGACCTGCTCGCCGGAGGCCACCATCGCCCGGGTCAGGGCGGCCGTCTCCACCCGGTTCATACCGCGGAAGTAGATGGCCATGAGGAAGGCGGCCATCTGGTAGTCGGGGATTACTCCGTCGGTATAATCGTGAATCATGGTCTCGATTTCCGCTGCTGCCAGGGCCTGCCCCTCGCGCTTACGGCGGATTAAATCGAGCATCTGCATGTTATATTTACCTCCCGGAAATTAATCCAAATTGATTCTTGGTTTCAACTCGGAATTCATTAATTTACTACCTCAGGACGAGTTACACGAATCTGGTTGTTTGGGCCTGACGTTTAGTGGTCTTGCTGTGATATGATGGCATGGGTGGCGGTACCTCCTTTAGTTATTTTTTCCACCCCTGTTATACCACAAAGGGGCTAGAGACCGCCACCTTCAAATTTTACGAAATTAGGGACATCCCCTAGCTAGGGTCTATCTTCTTCTCACTATATAAAACTTAAACTTACTGGCATTAAAATAATTAGACGAATAAAGGATGGGCATGGTTTTTTCATTATAATGAACTTGATCTAATAGCAGCAGGATATCGCTTTTCTCAAAGGCAAGCTTCTTCTCAGCAATATTATCATGTTTGATGGGTTTAATTTCAGATACGGCATGAGTTATTCTAATATCATATTTGCTTTCTAAAAAAGTGAAGAGGGATTCTTTAAAGTCCTGGAAATCAGGTCCTATAATATTTGCAGGCAATCTATCTATACAATAAACTACAGGGATTCCGTCAGCCGTTCTCACTCTTTCAATTCTATAAATCAATTCGCCCCGATTTATATGCAAGTTTTTAGCCTCAATTTCCCGCGCGGGAATTTTCTCCACAGTAAAATCTGACGTTCCGGGATTCATATTCTGCTGTTTTATAAGAGAAGTGATACTAAAAAGCTCTTCTAATCCACCTTTAATCAGAGGTTGCTTTTTTATAAAAGTACCAAGGCCCTGATATTTAACAATCATTCCTTCTTCTTCCAATTTCCTCATCGCCTCACGCAACGTTACTCTGCTTACCCTGAAATTTTTGGCCAATTCTACTTCTGAAGGTAATTGCTGCCCTTCTTGCCAGAAACCCTCCTTTATCATTTCTTTAATTTCATTTAACACCGATTCGTATAAAGGCCTCCTATTAATACCTCCCACCTAAACTCACCTACACTTTATCAAATATTTATTAGTTGATTCTGGTACAAGAACCCCAAAATAACTAATTCACGCCAGGTACGTAATAACTCTTCATATCAAAAATGGCATCTTATAGTCGATATAGTCACATTAGTGGCGAGCCTGAGCCATTGTCCCGAGGTACATCAAAGTACTGGTATTGAATAGTTCTATTTGTAAATGTGATTTGTTCTTCATGAACATATTCTATCCCCCTGAAACCCAACGTGGTTACTATTGCTTCGCGTATCTGTCTATATCTTTATGATTCGCCGTTATGAGTTCTTTTCCTGCTACATTATGTCGATTTGTAGTTATTTTGAGGGGGTTTTGTGCCGGAATCAGAAAAGATAATTTCCAAGTAACTACTCAGCCTGCCTGGCCAGTCACCCTTTGAAGCCTATATATTAGCCGGCTTCACGGGACTTACGGCATAGAAAACACTGGCGATAGTTAACATTGACGGTGGCCTGAGTAGTTATATTTCCGATTTAGAATTAGAAACAGACTTTATTTCGTCTACGGCAGTACCAGTGAAACCATGCCTGAGGCTAAAGTTGAACCATAAGCCTTACTTTGTAAAAACTAAAATGCACGCAACAACACAACGTCACCTTGGGGCAAAGGTATTTTTCGAAGGTAGATAACTAAATTTTTATCGTTTACAATAGATTGACCGGTTTCTCCGGAATGAAGAAGCCGGTCAACTATATTTTATTAATTCTGCCCAAGTTTGGCGACAAAATTTACCAGCACTAGGCATACCAAGGGTTTAAGGTAATCATCAAAATCAGTTTCGTCACTACAACCAGTTTTCTACTTTTTTAGTACACGTTTTACCTGATGGGCATCAAAAGTGCTTTCGCATCCTAAGACTTGGAGGTATCTCTCCTGTCCTCAAAGGGTTCGGTAATACTCAATTATTGTCGCCAATCTTGGGTTTCTATGTTAAAATCTTATTAACCGCTTAACCAACAAGCTTTTCAAGCTTCCACAGCATGGCTTGGGTTGCGCTAACTATTGGCACAGTGGCAGCATCCTGCAGATCTTCAGCCATCGCCGGGGTTCGTACAACAGTACAAGCAATATATACTGCATCGAGACCAGATTTTAGAGAAAAGGTTGGCCGCAAGGCAGCAACTATATCCGCGGCCAGGAGATTCTGAATCTCTCCTCCCGTATCATGCCCCAAACAGCTGGACGCTATAACTTCAAAGCCTTGTTCGTATAGCCATCTTAACTCATGATCGTGGTGGGCCTGGCCGTAAGGAGTAATTACATACAGTTTGCTCGCGCCCAGGGTATGCAATTGTTCGAGGACGGCGCCTGGTGCCGTAATAACCGGGACGGAAAAGATTGACTCAATAGCCGCCCGGCCCTCTTCCGAAAACGCCCCATAGGCCCGTGAATATATAACAAAGTCAGTGATGGGATATTGGTTTTTGGCCGTCGCCAACGACACCAGTAGTTGATCTCGCTCATCCTTTTTTTCGCCATGCCCAGGCAGGGGGGGCATCGGAGCATCAATCCAATCAACCTTTGGATAATAACGCTTCATATCTTCCAGGTGAACTTGATTCTCTGGTGACCGAAGAAGCAAAGCGGTTGGCCTTCTCTTTAACATTTCCTTAACACTTCCTTAACACTTCCTTAAAAATTTATAAGGCATTGCGAAGCTGATCCAATTCCCATAACATAGACCCAGTAGCGGTAACTACCGGCACAGACGCAACTTGCTGCAATTCTTCATTCATTGTCAAGGTACGTAAAAATGTGCAGGCAACATATATGCCATCTAAACGCGATTTTAGCGAATTTGTTAATTTTAAAGCAGCTACTACCTCTTCAGTCTTGATGGCTAGAATTTCTTCTCCAGCATCATGCCCGAGGCAGCTTGAGGCTATAATTTCGAATCCATATTCATTTAACCATTTAAGCTCATAACCATGCCGGGTCTGACCGTAGGGAGTAATCACATATAATTTGTTCGCTTTTAAAGTACGCAGTTTCGATATTATAGCGCCAGTTGCAGTAATAACTGGTACTGAAAAAATTGAACTAATAGCTGCGCGACCTTCCTCTGAAAATACTCCATACGACCGCGCATAAAGGACAAAATTGATTTCAGGATATTTATTCCTCATTGCTGTTAAAAATGTTAAAATCTGATGCCGTTCCTCCTGAGTTTCTCCACGCCCCGGTAAGAAAGGCATAATGACATCTATCCAGCGAACATCTGGATAATAACGTTCCAGATCCCCTACAATCGTAACATTTTCAGAAGAGCGGATAATTAAAGCGGTTAGCATTACTCTTCTACACTTCCTTTCGGGGATGATAAAACAGGAAACAGTTTTTTAATGACAAGATAAAAAATAATGGATAGGAAAAATCCTGATAACCACGAGGCTTTGTTAACATACAGCCATCCTGGATAAGATAAGCCAATTTTTCCACCAAAAATAAGCAAAAGGGCTAGCCCCATGGCAACAAATGCAGCAATGTTAAAACCTTTCCAGTAATAGTACCTACTCTCTATCCGATATAAATCCTCTACATCGATATGTCCACGATGGATAATCAAATAATCAGCCACTATAATGCCAGCCACTGGCCCTAATAAAGAAGCAACTAGTAAAATCCATGTATTAAAATAGACATATGCCCCCTGAGCATATAAAGACCAAGCGCCAACAGCGATACCAAGTACAGTCACTACCATTACTCCCCGATTCCAATTTAAATATTGGGGCCAGGTATTGCAAAGATCATAAACCGGAGGAACAGAATTACTGAAAATATTAGTATTCATCAGTAAACCTGCATAGATCAATAGTATTAAAGCTGCCAAAGCAGATGGGTGCATGTAGCTAGCGACAAGCAATATAGGATCATATACAGCTTTACCGGTAAGATCTTTTACTATTCCGGTCATAAGAGCCCCGTAAAGTACTGTTATGGTATAGACTACAGGTAGCCCAATCTGGCTCAGTATCATAGAGCGCATTGAACGAGCGAAACGCATCATATCGGGCCAACTTATAACTTGGGTAGAATGAATGTTAGAAACTAAATATACGAGAAAAATCGGGAGGGTACTTAAAGTAATAGGTGCCGCTGGGGCATGTAATGCTGGACCTAAAGAGTTTCGATATTGAATAATAAAATACAAAAAGACAATAGTAAGTGTTGCTATTGATATCGAAGGCATCCAGTTGCCAAGCACTTTTAAAGAAGGAGAGCCAAAAATCGGTCGTGCTTTAATAAGAATAAAATATTGAACTAATGCAATACTTAAAAAGGCGCCCCAGAAAAGAAGTGGATAGTGTTCCGCCATCACGGCTGGCGTTAGTGCCCCAAAAGAGGCCAACTGCTGTTGTTGCCCTGCTATAATCAGTAACATGCCCACAACAGCCTCGGTAATAAGAAAAGTCTGGACTCCCCAGAACCCCATTCCAACAAAAAAGCGAGCCCACGAAGGAATAAACGTCCCCCAGATACCGAATCGGCTTCTGTCCAGTTGTGGTTCCGCTAGGCCGTACTTAGTTGCTCCATGAGCTTGCACAATAAGGGGAAATAGAGTGATAAGATCGCCGAACAGTGAAATAAGTAAAACTTGCCACCAATTGTAACCGAATGTAATGCCTACGCTACCTACTAAAAGTGATGAGGGGGCAGCGATTGAAGCCCATATTCCAAAAAGAGTCCAGCTCCCCCAGGTCCTTTTTTCCGGCGGTATCGGAGCGATATCTTCATTCCATAATAGTAGTGACATCCTGTTTGTCTGTGCCATTTTTAACTCACTCCTTTTTTTAATTTTTGATACTTGGCATCTAATCCCGTGTCTTTACATAAGATTTTTTCACCCTCCTTTAAAATAAAATAACAAAGGTAAAAAGTAGAAAATATAATTGTTAGTCGTCTAACTTTATTATGCATCTTTTACATCTTTAAATCAAGCTTATTATAAACCTGTATGGCCATATTAACTTTCTAATACGCTATTAAGCTTCAATTTTTACAGCCTATCTAAGATATATAGGTTTGATACCGGGAGTGCCCCTGCCGGGAACAGTGCATCAGTAAAAAACCAGAAGAAAAAAGCCCTGCTTCAATTTAACCAAAGTGCCCTTCTAGCAGCTGAGACCCGTAAAGAGTTGGCCAATGGCGAGTGCCGGCGGCCAAATAAAGCCAAGCGGGCTGCCATCGGAGGTTACCGTCGCTTTGAGCCGCGTCGTCAATTTTGCCGCCAACACCAATATCTTCGTCGGCCAGATGGCCGCTGCCGCTGCCGACCAGGCCGAGCAACTGCAGGAAGCCACCGCCGCCATGGAAGAGATGGCCGCCAACGCCGGCGACCGGGATACCGCCGGCCGGCTGCAGCAGCAGCTGGGCCAGGCTTCCCGCCGAGTCATCGAGTTGCTGGTGCGGTTACAGGAAGAAATAGCGATGAAGACGAGTGCATGAAATTGCCTAAAATAAAGGCCCGGTAAGTCCCGGGCTGGATCTGCCGTGATAGAGCGTACGTAATAACATAACGTACGTAATACCTATCGCGGTTCTATATATAACGCCTAATTACCACCCATGTACCCGGGCCTGAATAAAATCCTCCCTGGCAGCAGGCAAAAAGATAGCGAACATAAGCAAAGTATAGTATATGGTACCGCAACTATACATCCTGCCCGTCCTGGATACCCCTTCACCTTTGACCTGGTGGGCCCGTGGATTATAAAGAGAGCGGTTATTCCAAAACGTTTAAGAACCTCTTTATAACATCTTTACCTGCACTTTTTTCTTGAGGTATAGGCGGGGTTTCGTCCTCCAGGTCTTCATCTTCACTGGTCCCATACTTCTGCCAGACGGCATACAAAGACCGGTAATCACCCGCGATCAATTGTTCCCGGACCTGACAGAGCAGGTCAAGCAATTCGTTATCTGACGCAAAGCCGGCATCTGGTCCTACTTGTTCGTCTTCTTCATCTTCCTCGTCGTTTTCGTAGTAATCATGATAGTTTTCTTCAATGCAGGAAAGATCAACCCGGCAGTTGATGATAACTATTACCCGGTTGCCGGATTGGTTGATTTCCACGCCTAAATCGTCTTCGCCATAAAATTCGTACCTTGTTAATTCGGCTATTTGCTCCAGAGAAGTGTTGAAGGCGATGGCCAGCGTCCACCAGTCGTAATCCTCCCGGTACATAACATCATAATACTTCTCTAAAAGACTAATCCATCCACCGGGGATGTCATACCCATCAACGTGGTAAATAAAACCGACCCGCCGGGAGGTCGGATTGGCTCTTCTGGACAATGAAGCCACCGCTGCCCTTTCCTTTTTGCCCAAGGGCCTGTCCACGGCCAGAAATTCATATGACGTTGAACTGTGGTCTGGGGCGAAACCGCTTTTGACGCTGATGATTTTCAATTCCGTTTTCCCCCTTGGTTATTTTTAATCAACCATTCAGGATAGCCATAGTTTTCCTCGGCCTCCAACCATCCTTTTATTTCTTCAAAGGTCGCGTAAGGAAACCCCCAGTCTGTATGGCCAATGCTTTCTTGGATTTCCCAAATAATGTCGTCCTCTTTGTTGATGTATTTTTGGTGTTCCGATGGAGAAAGGAGCGGGTCAGGGCAGCCCGGGTCAGCTCCCAGAGCATCGGCAGCAAACAACCGGCATCCGCCACAATGGAGCCTAGCCGCGCAATGACCGCAATGACTGTCCTTAAGCACCTTGCTCTTTCGGAAGTTCCGGTACCTTTTTAAAATGCTGCTGTTTGTCCACACGCTTGCAAAATCATCCGCCAGCAAATTGCCCGCGGATAATTCGTCGCCGACCAGCTGGGAACACGGAAATAGGGTTCCGTCCGGAGCCATGGCCAATATCCTATCCGCCGCGGTACATCCCTTAACCCCAGCGTGCATCGCTTTTTGCGAAGGCAGTTTTCTTTGTAAAAAAGCCAGCCCGCAGTCGACTCTGAACCGGATATAAGGGTAGGTATCCACTGTCTTCGCTAATTTCCTTTCTAGTTCCAAAAAAGTATCCCGATCAGGGTTTTCTTTTCGCCAGCGGTTTACATCTCCCGGCGGCTTTTAACGTAGCAGCGTCACTTGCTCGAATCCTGCTGCCGACAACAAGGCGACGATGCGCTCAAATCTGTCAATCACCGAGCGGGACAAGATTAAATTTGCGCCCACGCTAATCCCCTGCTCGCCGGACAGTTCAATTACCCAGCTTAGCTTTTCTCGCTCTTTTTGCGGTTGTTCCAGTAATATGTCGGCTTTGATACCGATCTGCAGGCACTTGATATATTTGATAATCTTTCTGAAGTTACTGGGTTTATGCTGATACCGGCCTGTAGTCAGGTGGACAACAAGGTTTCTTTCCCACGCCCTGGTGACGAGGGCAGCGAGATCGGCCCTTAAAAACGGCTCCCCGCCACCGATGGCCAGCTGAAAAACTCCCGCTGCGGCAATCTTGTCGATAACCTTCAGGGCATCTTTTGTTGCAAGCTCAGTGGTGAATTTAAATTGATGCCGGCGGACGTAACAGTCCGGACAGGCCGCGTCACATGCAAAGGTAACCGCCCAATGCACGGTTTCCGGAGCGCTTAAAACCTGGGTGGAAGGCCACTCTATTCTACAACGGTTACTCTGATCCAAGGAGCAATCTTTTTTCAGAATGCCTTGCGGCATTACGACCAGTATTTGCAGCGCCAGCAGTTTTTTTACCATCCGCATCGCCGCAGCGCGATCAAGACGCTTACCATAGGCGTTGTACCAGATGCTATCGAGTTCGTTAACGTCGGCTACGCCAATCTTGTCGAGAAGTAATATTAACGCATAGGCTTTCCTATCGACATCAATCAGAGCTCCGGTACCTGTATGGAAAAGTATCCCACCGAAATATTCCTACCTGTGCAGTTGCATGTACCATGATTAACCAATAATGGCAACAATCTCACTAGACAACGCTAGCAAAAAAAATT
>NZ_JAXGFQ010000052.1:0-9605 GCF_051020825.1 Moorella naiadis (nom. illeg.) | reverse complement strand
AAATTGCTCAAGAGCCTAACCTTTATCCAGGAAGGGAGGAATGTGATTTTAGCTGGTAATGCGGGTACCGGCAAGACCCATATCGCCATTGGCCTAGGGATCCAGGCCTGCTTGGAAGGCTACAAGGTGTGGTTTACCACCGTGCCTTTACTGGTGAATCAAATCAAGGAGTGTCGGTCGGCCCAAACCCTACGCGCCTTCCAAAACCGGTTTGAAAAATATGATCTGGTCATCGCTGATGAGATGGGGTATATCTCCTTCGACAGAGAAGGGGCAGAATTGCTTTTCACCCATCTGTCCTTGCGGGCCGGACGCAAATCCACAATCATCACCACCAACCTCTCCTTTGAGCGTTGGGGGGAAATATTTCAAGACCCGGTGATGACGGCCGCCATGATTGACCGCTTGACCCATCAGGCCTATATCGTGAACATGAATGGTAATTCCTATCGGATGAAAGAAACGAAGGAGTGGTTGGAGCAGCAAAAATTAAGTTAAATGGCTTGTGCTTTTTGGTTCAATGTGGGGTACTTTTAAATGACGATCTGGGGGAATTTTGAGTTGACAAATACAAAAGACGCCGGCGATTAGATTAGCCGCTCTGATGAGTTCTTCTTCGCTGTAGCGGTTGATGTCAAACAGCAGGTAACGGAAGTCCAGGAGATGCCCGCTGAAATCTTGGTAACTGTCCAGCATTTCCTTGAAGGAAAGGGCCGCCGTCCAGGAGCCGGCGCCGTTGTAGAGCACCGCCGGGATGATGGGCGTCAGGCGGAAATGCTTGCTCTCCCGCTCGTGCTGCGGGGTGTTGTTGTAGATCTCCCGCCAGATCTCGACCATATAGAGCAGCAGCCGGAAAGGTATCAGGTAATCTACCGTTGACTGCAGCTCCAGCAGGACGTAAAAGATGACGTTTCTATCTTTCGTCTTAAGCCGGTAAACGACATCGGCTTCTTTCTCGCTGAAATCCTGGAGGACATAAGACTTGTTTACCAGGATGAGGTCGTCGGCGTCAATGGCCTCCACCCATTTTTCCCGGACGAAGGTCTTTAAGAGTTCCAGGAACACCCTTTTGTCGGCCAGGAGCTGCCGGTAACCCTTGTCGTGGGGGTGGTGGGGAGGCCGGGGCTGCCCTTCGTTTTCCGGCAAAGGATCACCTTCTTCTGGATTCTATTATAGCATATTTCTGGAACAGGGGGATATTTTTCTGAGAGCAGAAGCTTTATATCTTCCAACTGGCGCAGTTACAGGGGCTCCAGGCCCAGGAAAAGGTTGGCCTGACAGAACAATATATTTCCCTCCATGACCAGGCCCCACAACCCCGGCTGTAACGGCAAGATCGTATCCCTGCATCGCAACCTGCAGCGGGAGCTCTTACGGTGTAAAGAATTGGCCTCCCTGGAGGAAGCAAGGCAGGAGATTGCCGCCTACATCCGTTACTACAACCATGAACGACCCCATCAGGGGATCGGCGGCCTCACCCCGGCCGACCGCTACTTTGGCCTGGCCGAGGAGGTGAACAAGTATGCCTTACACCCCAACCCTCGTCCCCGCACCCTGTACCTGACGGGTAAGGTTCAGGATGCTTTCTTCCGCCTGGAAGAATTACCGCAGGGCGGGATCGTCTTGAGCCTGGACGGCTAGGAGTTTAAACGCTGGCCATCCACCCACGACTGGCACCTGGTCGTAACTTTAATATTTGCTCGCCTTACGCCAGGTCTGGGGCTTGCCTTGTTACCCGGACGGCCGAATCTTGCGCTTATCCCGGCTGGTAACGTAAATTAACGACCCGGCACCGGACAACGACGAAATTAGTCACCTCCCTTAGCCCCTGCTAGAATGGAGGGCGAAAGGAGGTGAGCACCATGGCTAAAGTTACCGCGCCGCTCATGTCTATGGATGCCAGCGGCGCCCTGGGAAAGGCCCTGGTCTTCGCCAAGTGGAAGGGGATCAACTACGCCCGTCGTTATACTATCCCCATGAACCCCAATACCGTCAACCAGGAAAAGATCAGGGTTACTTCACCCAGGCGGTGACCAGCTGGCAGGGGGAGAGCCCTGAAACCAGGGGCATGTGGAACGCAGCCGTGCGCGGCCGGCCGCTGACGGGGCTGAATTACTACCTGGCCCAATATATCAAGTATCTGTCTAGCCATAATGGCCAGGCCCCGGTCACGCCCTTCCTGCCCCCGGGGCAGCAACAATCTTAAAGCCTCAGCCGGGAAGCGGCAGGGCCGGTGGCTTTGCCGCTTCTCCCCATGCCGGCCCTGCCTTGCTGTCATGGGCAAAGACGGCAATGGCCAACATCAGGCCGCGGGTATCTTAAAGGACCATCGACCGGCCTGCTTAAACCCGGCCGGTCTTTGATGCCAGGGCGACCTTAAGCCCGGAGTGGAGGTTAGAACCAGCTTAAGTATCAATGTTTAATGGCGAGGATTCTATGCAATTCATCCTCGCTGGTGATGTCAAGTATCTTTTCCGCCAGGTCATCTAGCTGCTCCAGTGATAACGTCTTTATCTTCGCTTCCACTTCAGAAGAAATGGTACCCAGGCGTTTCCTTAGCTGTCTTAAGAGTATTTCCTGCCGGCCTTCCTGCCGGCCTTCCTGCCGGCCTTCCTGCCGGCCCTGCTGTCGGCCTTTTAAATGCCAGGATGTGGTTAATTCCATAACCCTTTGCACCTCCTCAGGTTGGAGTTCTTCGGACAACTTCTTTTGCAGGGATTTTTCTTCTTCGGCGCTCAACACCAGGTAGCTGTCAAAAAAAGCGGTTATCAGTTCCATCCGCGCCGGGTCTAACTGCATCCGGGTCAACAGGCGTAAAAACTCGATCTTTACCTGCACCCGCTCCCGGGGCGAATAGTCCATCTTGCTCAACAATGCCGCCGCTACCGGGTTGTTGCTGTTGAGGTACTGCCGCCAGGGCAGCTTCCTAAGTTGTATTTTGTAAAACTCGAACTGCAACACCTTGAGAAAGGGAAACTCTACTTCGTGCCGGCTGGTTTCCTCTGCCTTGCTGTCATGGGCAAAGACGGCGATGGGGAGCACTCTTTTCTGGTGTTTTTCGTAAAGCCGGCTGAAGTAAATGAACATGCGCCGGGCGAAGTCGGCTTGCCGGTAGGCCTGGGGCTCGATATGGACCAGGACGCAGCCGTCTTCTCCTTTGATTTTAACTTCCGCCAGGATATCAACGTAGTGTTTGTCGCCGGCGGTAATATCGGTTATAACTTCCTGGGTTAAAAACCTGGTATCCGAATAGTCGATTAAAGCATGGGCTTCAGGGAAGAAGAGCTCCATAAACTCCCGGAAAAAGGTGGTCAGCAGTTCCTTGAACAAGCGGTCGTGATCAACGGGCATTGGCGGTTGCTCCTGTTTTTCTTTATTTTACCTGAGAGGGCCCGGCTGAGCAAGGGTTATTTTTTTAATATATTGGCAAAGGCCTGGCCCCGGAGCTGCAGTCCCGTCCAGTTCCCCCGGCGAGCCTGCAGATGTGATTATTGGTCCTCTCGGGTGAACAGGGCGAGCGGGTGGCGACCGGGGTAAAGCTCCTACCAGGAAGGCCTGGCTCCAAGGCTTCTGATGACCGGCGGCCCCGTAGAGTAGAATGGAACGTAGCAGCGGGAAGGCATCATAGCCGGACAAAATGGCTGGCATTCGGCCATTGTCGTTACTTCTCCTTACCACCTGCAGCGCACCAGACTGGCTTTTAACAATGTATTTCGGGGCAGCCGCATCCGTTTGAGCTTCTACGGGGCGGAGGATCCGTGGCTAGATCCTACCCGCTGGTGGCTCCAGGACTGGGGGATAGAAGTGGTGGACCTGGAGTATTTTAAGCTGGCCTGAAAATCCGCGAGCGCCTGGGCTGGGTCCCCCCTTATGACGAACTGGAGCGCATTATTTATTCCGCCTTTTAATACAGCTTTATTGTTTCTGCGTTCATTAAACGGAGTGGGTACGGCGATGGTACGGTGATGTTCGCCCTGACCGGTTAAGTGCAATTTAAATGGCCGCGTATAAAACCTCAGGATGCAAGCTTTAATACTTTGTTGAGATAATGGATTACTAACTGGCCCAGTATATCATATGGCCTGGAGTGCCTGATGGACATGCTACTCAGAGGGCAATGGTTAAAATAAAGAGAAAAATTCAAAGAAGTTCAACAGTAAACTTACTGGACTGCTTGCAATCTTATGGTCAGTAATGGTATACTTCTGGTAAGGAAATCTTTCTAAGAGTAAGGAGAAGATGCTTTATGTCGACGCCGTTAGTGCGCTTAACCAGTAAAGGGCAGATGACTATTCCCCAAAGTATCAGAGAAACTTTGGGCCTGAAGGCAGGCGATTATTTGACCATCCAGGTTGATGAAGATGAGATACGTTTGAAAAAGGTGCAGCCGGTGAAGCCCTTGAGTAAAGACGACCCTATATGGAAATTGGTTGGTGCGGGGAACAGCGGCCTTAAAGACGTCGCTGCCAAACATGATCATTACCTGGCTGAAGGTGAAGTAGAAAGATGGAAAAAATAATGGTAGATACCAGTGCTATTTATGCCCTTATTGACCGTTCGGATGATTGGCATGAGAAGGCCAAGAATCTCTTTAAGAAATTAAGCGAACAGGATGTTGATTTAATATTAACAAACTTTATTTTGGCTGAAACTCATGCCTTAATCTTGAGCCGTATAGGTCATGAACTGGCCCGTGAATGGGTAAAAAACTTGGTTTGGAAAATTGATCGTGTTAAAGAAGAAGATGAGAAGCGAGCCAGGGAAATCATAATTGCATACAAAGATAAGTCTTTTTCTTATACCGATGCTACTACCTTTGCTGTTATGGAACGGCTAAAGCTGAATGTAGCTCTGGCCTTTGATAATCATTTTACCCAATTTGGCTGGCAGTGTTTTGAAGATTGAATAACGTCGGCGGCTTGACTCTCCTCCAGGCGGCTCTACACTGCGGCGTGCCCTGCTTCGTCTTTTCCTCCAGCGAGTGGCCCACGTCCTGGCCCTGGAAGCCCTGGAGCAGGGCGGCGCCACGGCGGCCTATAACCTGGGCACCGGCCGGGGCTATTCGGTTCTGGAGGTAATCCGGACGGCTGAAAAAGTAACGGGGAAAAAGGTACCCTGCTGTGTCGGTCACCGGCGGCCCGGGGACCCGGCGGTGCTGGTAGCCTCGGCAGAAAAAGCCATCGAAGAGATGGGATGGCGGCCGCGATATACTAGTTTGGAGGAGATTATCGCCACTGCCTGGATGTGGCATAGAAACAAGCCGGGCGGGTATTCTCAAGTTTATTCGCCGGAGGGCCGGTGACGGTGACCCACCCGGAGATGACCCGCTACTTTATGATCATCCCTGAGGCGGTGCAGCTCGTTATCCAGGCCGGGGCTTTAGTGAAAAGCGGGGAGATTTTCGTTCTCGATATGGGCGAGCCGGTGAAGATATTGTACCTGGCGCTGAGCATGATAATCCTTTCCGGCTGTATGCCGGGGAGGTTTGTAACAGCTATCAATATATTAATAAATATTGACAAAACATAACAAAAAGCTTACCATAAAGTTATGGAACTATTAACCATCAGCAAAGCGGCAAAGAAATTAGGCGTCCACCCCAACAGCCTGCGCAACTGGGAAAAGCGAGGCTTAATCAAGCCCGCGCGTTTGCCGGGTGGCCAGCGCCGGTACTCTATGGATGAACTAAACAAGCTCTCACAGTCCGGCCAATTGACTGACGGACGCAAGGCAGTCGTGCTGTACGCTCGGGTGTCCGCAAAAAAGCAGGCCGATGCCGGCAACCTGGAACGGCAGATGGAACGGCTGCGCCAGTATGCTAAAGAAAACGGCTTTATTGTGAGGGCAGAATTCGTGGACGTGGCCAGCGGTCTGAACCAGAAGCGCCGCGGTTTAACCAACGTCCTTAAACTTGCCGAGCAGGGTGAATACCGAAGGCTTATTATCGAATATCCTGACCGGCTGGCCCGCTTCGGCTATGGGTATATCGAGCGTCATTTAAAATACTGCGGCGTAGAAATAATCGCCATAGCGGAGAAAGAGCCTGAAGACGCCCATACTGAATTGGTCCGGGACCTGCTGGCCATAGTCACGTCTTTTTCGGCCCGGCTTTATGGGGCCAGGGGCGGCAAGAAGATCAGGCGGGAGTTGCGGGAATTGATGGCAGGGGTGGGTGCGGATGAAGAAGTGGGAGAAGAGTAGAAAGAAACCAGTCGCGGCTTCCGGTGGCATCAAGTATACCGTCTGCGGCGAGTGGTTCCCGGCAGCTTACCCTGCTTACCGGTCCAAGAAATATAGCCGGGGGGATGAAGGCCCCTTGGATACTGAGATGCGGCTTTTCTGCGCCTGCGAGCGCTGGGCGTTCAACCGGCTTATAGAAGGCTGCTCCCGGGAAGAACTCAAACAAGAAGGCCAGTGGGTATTCGGCTTAAACTCCCGCTACTGCGATGATGCCATACTGAAAGCGAAGGCTGTCGTAGAATCGCAAAAGGAACTCCTGGCGTTAGAAATCGAGGAGACGGAAGCCAAACTCGCCCGGGCCAGAAAGAAGTTCCGCTGGGCTGAAAAGGACCTGGACAAAGCGATTAAGGCCAATGACCCGGCAAAAGTCGAGAAAGCCAAACGTATTCTCCACGGCCGTAAAGCCCGGGTCAAAAAGCTAGAAGATAAACTGGCTAAACTCCAGGACCATGAAGCCAACGGCACTATCCCCAAGGTAGTTTTCGGAGGACGGGCCTTATGGCGGCAGGTCTGCCGGGGCAAGGCCGGCCGTGAAGAATGGCGGGACGCCAGGCAGAACCGGTTATACGCCCGGGGCGACGAAACAAAAGGCGGTAACCCCAACATGAAGGTAGCTTACCAGGAAGGGAGATTTATCCTGGCGGTCACTATTTCCCACCTCTCTGAGCAAAAAGGTACTGACAGCAAAGGAAGGCCGATAATGACCAGGGCGCCGCGGGTGAAAGGAAAGCTCTGGCTGCCGGAGAAACACCGGCTCAAGGTGTGGGAATTGCTCTTAACAGGCGTGCCTTATACCGTAGAGTTGATCAAAAGCCGGGACGGCCGGTACAGGGTACATATCGCCTTCACCATGACGGCGCCTGAATTGGTGACCGACCCCAACCTGGGTTATGTGGGCTTAGACACCAACCCGGACGGGTTGGCTTTAGCCAACGTCAACTATTTCGGCCAGCCCGAGCCCTGGCCGGAAGGATTTATCGTACCGTATCCGCAGGGCCTGCACAAATTTGCCGGGGAGTTCCAGGTAATAGTGCACCCGAACGGTTTTCTTTCCATCAAGATGCCCGAACTGGCTTACAGCCGCAGTTTCAGACGCGCTTACCTCATCGGCGTTCTGGCCCGGGTAGTGGTGAACATCGCCAAAGCATTAAGTAAGCCCATCGCCTTAGAAGACCTGGACTTCGGCCAAGACCGGCTGGACACGGACAGGAAATTCAACCGCATGGCGGTCAATTTCCCTTACCGGAAGATAACCGAAGCCGTCGCCCGTAAAGCCTACAACGAAGGCGTAGGCGTAAAGCCGGTCCGGCCGGCCCACACTTCTACTATCGGCTACTGGAAATACATAGAGCGGTATGGGGTGACAATCCACCATGCCGCCGCATTGGCAATCGCCCGTCGGGCTATAGGTTTTAAAGAACGCATCACCAAAGAGTTAAAACAAAAAATCAAAGCCATTAAAGAAATGTCGAACCCCAAGGTCGATACCTTGCCTGAGGAAGGAAAAGGGATGACCCGAAAGGTAAAGCGGCAAATCATGCGGCTGGGCGAAAAGGTTTCCGTTCATAACGGTTTAGACCGCTATAAACAGGAATCCTTTTATTCAGTCTGGCACGACTTGAAGCAGCTAGCTTTATCAAGTAGGTGACCCCGTTAGCCGGTATCGGACAAACCGGTAAGCCGCATCTAACAGATCGCGGGAGGCGTCCGGCGCTTGAAAGAATCAAGTGCCGGACCGCTTAACGGTCAACGCAAGGTGGGAACATTTACGGTTCTCCTTACGGCCGCGTCTTGCGCCCGTCAAGCGCTGTTCTCTCGTCCGGGTGAGACCCCCGGGGCCGAGGTCTCCCTGTCGCGAAGCCTGCTCCCAGGGGCAGGCAAATCAAATCCGAAAGGAGCGAGAACCTGGTCATGGGGAGGCCGCCTAATAATGATTGACATGATGTGTCAAAAATTGTTAGGTTTTTTGAACCAGGATATTGTCTTGACAAAGGGGACCACCTTATTCTACGAAAAACTTCTGGTTTTGGGTGAATCGTAAATGAAGCCCAAATTATTTATATATAGAGATAAAGAAACAATCCTACCAGACAGGCAGGACCCTTGTACAGGGCTGAGGACAAGTGAGTGAGTAACGTGGAAGAATTAAGGGAACAAAGGCCAAAGGCTTTTATCCGGTTGCGGGGGAAAACCGCCCTGGAACGCCGGACCGAGTGGCGCTGGTGGAAAAAGCTAGGGTACCGTGTGGCCGAACCCGACGGCATTACCGTCCTGCATGAAAAAGAGGCCATCCGCAGGCGGGTGCTGGAAGCTTTTAAAAACATCGACGCGGATGTGTTTCTTTTTGGCTCTCAGGTGAGTGGGACCGCCGGTCCTTACTCCGATTATGATATAGGTGTCCTTGCTAAAATAAAAGTAGAGGAAGGGACCATAGAAATCACCTGACAGCATTACCCGGCAGCGTCGCCCCGGTTAGATCCTAACCGGCTTCCTCCCAGGTAAAAATTCCAGGGAGGAGAAACCATGGCTAAACACCACGACAGTGACACCAGACAGATAATCCTTAACAGTATCCGGGCGAGCGGCCTCACCATTACCGAAGCCTGCCAGGCCCACCATATCTCCCGAGCCAGCTACTACCGCTGGCTGAAGCAACTGGGAGCCAAGGGGGGTGTTAGCCGGACCGGCAGCTTAACCTCTAACGCCGCACCGACAGGAAAAAGAAAGATAACGCGGACCAAACCGGAAACGCAAGTTACACCTCAAGTAGAAGAGATAATCTGCTCCCTAAAGCAGCAGTACCCCTATTACGGCCTGGTCAAGATTAGCCAATATTTACGACGCTTTGCCGGAGTGCATATCACCCCTACCAGGGTCCTCAGGGTTTTAGAGAAGCATCACCTCCCTTTAAGCGACTTCTACGCCGCCCCCAGGCAACCCCAAGAGGTGACCCGGTTTGAACGCTCCCAGCCCAATGAGTTGTGGGCCACCGATTTGATGGTCTATCAATTGAAGGGCGGCCAGCGCCTCTACTTCATTGCCTGGCTGGACGACTACAGCCGCTTTGTGCTGGGTCACGGCGTCTTTGCCTCCGGGGAGACCCAGAACGTCGTCCAGGTCTTCCAGGAGGCCGTCCGCCTCTATGGCCTGCCGCAGGAGGTCCTAACCGATCAAGGCCGCCAGTTTCACTCCTGGAACGGGTTGACGGAATTTGAAGTCCTACTGGCCAACTGGGGAGTAAAGCACACCATGACCAGGCCCCACAACCCCGGCTGTAACGGCAAGATTGAATCCCTGCATCGCAACCTGCAGCGGGAGCTCTTACGGCGTAAAGAATTGGCCTCCCTGGAGGAAGCAAGGCAGGA
>NZ_JAXGFQ010000051.1:0-9612 GCF_051020825.1 Moorella naiadis (nom. illeg.) | reverse complement strand
GGTGCCCTCCTTGGCATGCCTTTTGTTCCTGGTGAGACTTGATTTTTAACTATTGGTTGATAGCCTGAGTAGTTACGTGATTACAGAAAAAATCTTCTCACTAAATGAGCTTAGCTGGGCTAGGAGGTTGGCTATGGAACCAATAACCCAAGAAGATAAACTTGCCAAGCAGGGAGCGTTATCTCCGGAAGAGTTTAAGGAGATTCTTTTGGAAGCACTTCCTATTATTGCCATACTTACCGGAGGCTACACAGCTCTTACAGATTCTCAGGGGCGACGATTGAGGGTTGTAGACAGCAAGGGTCGGGAAGTAGAGGAGTTGCGCGGGAAAATATTCCCCTTAGCGGCGGCAGTAGCTAATAGTAGAAGGCCAGGTGCCGGTAGGTCAGAGATTGTTGAAGACGTTAATGTATGGGCTGTGCCTTTGGGTGACTATGTTTTGGTCTGCAGCAACATCGAACGTATCAGGAGAGAAAGGACGCTGCACCAGGCACTGGAGGCGGCTTTGCCTTTAATAGCTCGTATGGTAGGGGGGAATTGTTCTTTATTTGATGGTGGCGGTCGTATTGTGGCAAGCTATGCTAATGACGGGACGGCCAACCGTAGCTCCATAGGCGAAACTAGCCTGGAAAGGGTTCATTGCCTGCACCGCAATATGCCGGCAATCGTAGAAGGTCCTGTCGTGGAAGGCAAGATGGTTTTGCGGATACCAGTTAGCGAGGAAATAGGAATAGAAATTGACAATTCCTATAGAATTTTAGAACAACGACGCCTGCGTGAGCAGAAGTTTAATTCTGATTCTAGAGGAAAGGCCAAATATACTTTCGATGACTTAGTGGGTAAAAATTGGCGCTTTATAGAAACCATTAATCTGGCGCGCTATGGGGCCGAAGTAGATTCTGCCGTTTTGATTTCTGGTGAAACCGGTACTGGTAAGGAGCTTTTTGCCCATGCCATTCATAACTATAGTGTGCGGAGGGACATGCCCTTTATTGCTATCAACTGCGGCGCTCTTCCGTCCTCCTTGGTAGAGAGTATCCTGTTTGGTTATGAAGGAGGTGCATTTACGGGTGCATCTAAGCAAGGAGAAGTGGGGCTTTTTGAGCAGGCAAACCAAGGCACCTTGTTTTTGGACGAAATTAGTGCTATGCCCTTGGACCTGCAATCACGACTGTTGCGGGTATTACAAGAAAAGGAGGTTTGGCGTTTAGGCGGCAAACGCCCAATCCCCGTAAATGTTCGCGTTATATCAGCTACAAACTGTGATATCCCCACGCTCATAAGTGAAGGTAAATTTCGCCAGGATCTATACTACCGCCTAAATGTATTTGAAATTCATATCCCTCCTTTACGAGAGCGTAAAGACGATCTCTATTTGCTTATTGATCATTTTTTGGAAATGTCCAGCCAAACTTTGGGTAAGCAGAAGCCCCAATTACATGAGAAAACATACAGCATGTTGGCAGGGTATTCCTGGCCGGGTAACGTGCGCGAACTTAAGAACTGCATTGAGAGGGCGGTGGCCATGGTACCTAACGGCGGGTTGATCCTGCCCGAGCACTTGCCCGAGTACTTAAGTGGCTTCTTGGGTAAACAGGAAGGGAGTGCTTTACGAAACATCAAGATCAGTTCAGAGTTAAATGTAATACGCGAGGCCCTTACTACTTCTAAGAGCAGGAAAGAAGCTGCACAAAAGCTAGGTATCAGTACTACCACCCTATGGCGCAAGATGAAATTAATGAATAATGTGATTCCGGTGCAAAAACTTTAACACTTCCGCTATATCCACTGCACGCTAAAAAGGTGGCGGTTCTTTTGAAACATCTCCTCCTCCAGCAACTTTTTATAGAGGCGGTTTAATGACACGTTAGGCTAACTGGCATAGAGGTCCTTGTACTTGACGGCACCATTTTCCTGGCAAAGCAGTTGTTGCACCGGAATCATTACATTAATAAAATGATAATTACATATAAGAAATACTATAAAACTAAAACAAGGTTAGCACTCTAGAAATTCCCTTACTCATTTTTCAATTATGTAATAGTTTATAAATTCGATTCTGGTTATCTATTAATGTTATTGCCTGGCATAAAAATTGCATTATTTATTGATTGAAGATAGTAGTTTTTTAACAAACAAAATCTAACTTTTTTAGGGAGGTAATATCAAAATGGAGAGACTCAGTAAGGAACTTATTGAAGAGATGCGCAAGTATGACGTAACCACGTGAGATTTAACAAGCTAGAAGCAAATTATATCCTTTACACAGATACGGCTGCCATCGGCATGACGGTTCTGGCGATGGCCTTGGAGCGGTGGCTATGGCGGAAGATGAGCTGGCGGGAGAAGGTCGTGATGATTATGGGTAGCATTCTGGTCATTAAATAAGCACCTTTTTATTAAGTAAATTAAGGACTTTACAGGATAAGTAAAGAAACGGAGGTAATAAAGTGCCTTATAGAGACTTGCGGGAGTACCTTAAGGCGCTGGAAGAGCGCAATTACCTGTTACGGGTAAAAAAGCCCATCGATACCAATTTAGAAGTGGGCAAGGTTTTAAGGAAGCTTTACAGCCAGGAAGGCCCGGCTGTTATTTTCGAAAACCCTATTGGCTCGGATGTCCCCCTGGTAGGGGCGTTGTATTCAACCCGGAGTAAAGCTCTTTTAGCTTTTGAAAGCGATGAGGAGCACATTCTGGATAAGGTTTTGGCCGGGATGAAAAGGCCTATCTCGCCCGTTATCAAGGAGAAGGGGGAGTGTCAGGAAAACGTGATTATGGAGAATATAGATCTCTCCCGCTTCCCCATCCCGTTTTATACGCCCAAGGATGGAGGCAAATATTTAACTGCCGCCATCACGGTCAGCAAGGATCCCGAAACCGGCGTGCCCGATATCGGGATCTACCGATGGCAAGTAATAGGGCCAGACAAATTGTCCTTCCTTGCCCAGCCTTTTCATCGCTTCGGCAAAAATTTGGCCAAAGCTAAAAAATTGGGCTTGCCATTTGAAGCAGCATTGGTCATTGGCACCGATCCCGTGTTAGGCTATACCACTCAGTTTAAGGTTCCTGATACCACGAACGATTGGATTCTGGCTGGCGGTTTAAGGGGCGAACCGGTGGAGCTAGTAAAGTGCAAAACTGTTGACCTCGAGGTTCCGGCTACTGCCGAGGTTGTCCTAGAATTAAAGATTAACTACGAGGAAGAGTTTATGGAAGGTCCTTTTGGCGAATATACCGGCTATTATACACCGGCCTCGCTAAAACCTACAGCGCGTGTGACAGCGATAACCCATCGTGATAACCCTTTGTTCCTGGGGCTTCTAACAGGTAAACCCGTAAACGAAGTTCACATTTTGAAACAGATACCTTTTGAAGCTTCGTTATATGATTTTCTTAAACCGCAATTTCCTTCTGTTAAAAAGGTAGCGATACCACCGTGCGGAGGCGTTTCCTTTTACGTCGTTATATCCATTCAACAGCGCTATGCTGGGGAAGCCAGGCAAGTTCTTATGTCTGTGTTGTCCCATACAATCAGGCCTAAGTGGGTAGTAGTGGTGGATGACGATATAAACGTTCATGATCTTAATGATGTTAATTGGGCCTTGTCCTTCCACGTCCGGCCTAAGGAGGATATTTTTATTATCGATAATGTACCCGCGGGTCCTCTGGATCCTGTTGTCAAGGAAACGGCGCAATTAACCAAACGAGTGCTATCGGCTGTTGGTATCGACGCTACCAGGCCCTTTGGGGAAGCTTTCCCCGATTTGGTTGAAGTGCCTGGGTGGGAAGATTATAACTTGGATCAATTAATAAATAGCTAATTATTTCTTTATGGACTTGCTCGCTAACAATGGCCAGCCAGGCTTCCGGCGTTTCCTTACGCAGTTACGCTTAATGATAAAATAGGCATTAATTTCCAAGTTCAAACAGACCTGAAGATTATCCTGGCTTTCATTACCGCCATCCATTAAATCTGTATTTCAGGGCAGTATGATTGAGGATTTCCCCGACCAGGGCCAGGCCGGCAACGGGAGTAAGGTGTTCATCAGACTGTTCAACGATGAATTTCATGGCCGCACCTTGCAGGTGAATATGGATTCTACCTTATTTTTTGCGAGGTTTTGAGCCATTTCAGGAAATCTTGTTATGGGGTTGTCACGGATTCAGATCTAGCTAAGGGCAGCGGAGCGAGATAGTCAACGACCTCCAGTAGGAAAAGAACACCTCAACATTAGACTGACCGTCTGCAAGAGCGGCTGGCGACCAGAATGAAAGGATGATTTAGATGACGGTTTGGGATGATATACTCACCTATTGGGATAAAAAAGCTATAGAAGTTGCTGGTTAGGGGAAAAGACGCGGTTATGGTAAAAAACCCGCTGTATTGGTGATTGATGCTCAATACAAATTTATTGGTAGCAAGTCGAATCTTGACAAGCCTTTAAGTTTACACCGCCAAAGCCTGGGTTTAGATCCCTGGCAGGCGGTTAATAAAATCAAGGAACTGTTAGAGGCTTCCCGCTCTAAAAATATACCAATTTTTTATTTTGCGGTGATAATCAACCAGAAGAAAAACAATTCTATTGGTCGCCTAAAAAGAAATACCAGCTTCCCGCTAAGGAATGGCTTGCTGACGAGGACCCTGATCAGATAGTTCCCGAAATTGCACCTCAAGAAGGCGACATTTTTATCCCCAAGAAGTACCCAAGTGCCTTCTGTGGGACACCCCTGCTTAGTTTCTTAACCACCCTTAATATTGATACTTTGTTGATAACTGGCTTTGTTACTAGTGGATGTGTACGAGCGACAACGGTTGACGCCTGCTCTTATGGGTACAATGCTATCGTAGTTGAGGAATGCGTTGCGGATGGGATACCTATTTGTCACAAAACTTCGCTGCTGGACATGGATTTAAAGTATGCGGATGTGGAGTCCTTGGCCAACGTATTGCAATACCTTAAAAATCTGTAGCAAGGAAACCAGAAGTTATAGACTGAAAATTGAGGGGGAAGATTTAAAATGGCAACAATCTTTGGCGCGTCCCAGATTGCCCTTATCGTCACCTTCGTCATCGCCTATATAGTTATTACCACCATGTTAAGCATCTGGACTATGAAGTTCACCAAAAGCAACGAGCACTTCATGACTGCTGGCGGCCAGTTGCCGTTTTGGATTATTGGCTTGCTGATGATCTCCGAATATATCGGAACAAGCGCCACGGTGGGCACGGCTCAAGCCTCCTTCGACAACGGCATAGCTGCTGCCTGGAGCATCGTCACTTTTGTGATAGTGTTCCCCCTGTTTGGCTGGTTCATCGCGCCCAAGTTTTACGAGATGCGCGAGTATACCATTTCGGGCGTTCTTAACCGGCAATACGGCAAAAGCACCAGGGTAATGACCTCGGTAATCATGATCTACGCCCTGCTAGTGGTTAACGTAGCTAACTATGTCGGTGGCGCAGCCGCTGTGTCTTCGGTCCTGAAAGTATCCTTGCCGGTGGCCGCATTAATCACAGCCGGGGTGACGATCGTCTACGTGGCCGTCGGCGGCCTCAGGTCTGTTGCCTATGTTAACCTCATCCATTTCGCTTTTAAGTACCTGGCTGTAATCATCGTAGTAATCGTGGGCGTGGGGCTCGGGGCCAGCTACAGCAACATGTTGGCCAAGCTGCCGGAGGTCTACTTTACTAGCGTGGGCAAGATCGGCCTCCCGACCATCATCGCCTGGGGCCTCGCCAATCTAGGCGCCGTCTTCTCCACCCAGATGACTATTCAGGCGGTGGCCAGCGTTAAATCCGTGAGCGACGCCCGTAAGGCCTCCTTGATTGCCGGCCTCTTGGCTGTTCCCATGGGCATCCTGGCAACCTATATCGGTCTCCAGTCCAAGTACCTCTTCCCCACCATCAAGAGCGTAATGGCTCTGCCCATCTTCATCCATCACATGAACCCCTGGCTAGGCTCGA
Source organism: Moorella naiadis (nom. illeg.) (assembly GCF_051020825.1). NCBI lineage: Bacteria > Bacillati > Bacillota > Clostridia > Neomoorellales > Neomoorellaceae > Neomoorella > Moorella naiadis (nom. illeg.). Next base: position 3,650 of record NZ_JAXGFQ010000051.1, on the reverse strand, counting down.
TTGTGACCGCGGGCATAGTGGCAACTGTCTTTGCCAATGTGTCAGCTACCTCGCTGGCCATCACCGCCCTCGCCATGAAGGATTTCATCGTTCCCCTGGCCAAACCCAGCGAGGAGGGGAAGCTAAGGATAAGCCGCATCGTGTCAATCTTTATTGGCTTGCTGCCCCTTCCCTTTGTCCTACTAGTACCGACCATCATCAAGACCATGTTCTTCGCCAAGGCTCTGCGGACTAGTTTGTCGGTGGTAGCGGTAATGGGCTTCTACCTGCCTTTCTTCAAGAGCGACCGGGGCGCCACCTGGGGCTTGATTATCGCAGCGGTCGGCGCTTCTGTCTGGTACTTCTCCGGGGAGCCATTCCATATTGACAGTACCTATGTAGCCATTGCCCTGCCGGTCATCATTTTGATTTTAGATCGCCTTCTCTCGAGAAGAAAGTACACCGAGAGTGAGAAGGATATGAAGGCCTAAGCAAGGGCAGCACTTTAGCCGTAGTCGGTTAAGGACCTAGGTTTAAGTTGGCGAACTATAACTGCAAGAAGTTTTTTACATGGCAACCTGCAGCAGGTGCTAAGCCGTAAGCTTCCGTCCAGCTATGCCAAAGGAAGAAAAAATAAAAGCTCTTTACAAAAGGGCTTGAATGGCAACGAGTTTCCGAGAATCTACATTATTGAGATAGGAGGGGAGTTTCATATGCAAAACGTTATTTTGGAGAAAGAAGAGAGTTTGGGCATTGTTACCATAAACAGACCCGAATCCTTGAATGCCCTGAACTACAAGGTATTAAGGGAATTAGGAACCGTTTTTGAAGAAATTAAAAGCGATGTGGCTGTTAAAGCAGTAATCATTACGGGCGCTGGGGAGAAGGCCTTTGTGGCTGGGGCGGATATAGTCGAAATGAAAAATATGTCTCCAGAGGCTGCTTATAGATTTGCCCGGCTAGGACAGGAGACTTTCTCTACCATAGAAAAATTTTCGAAGCCAGTTATCGCGGCGGTGAATGGCTTTGCTTTAGGAGGAGGTTGCGAGTTAGCAATGGCGTGTGATTTCCGGATAGCGTCAGAAAAAGCGAAGTTTGGCCAACCCGAAGTCGGGTTAGGGATTATCCCGGGTTTCGGAGGCACGCAGAGATTAGCGCGTATTATTGGCAAAGTCAAAGCTATGGAACTGATTCTGATGGGAAACATGATCAATGCCGAAGAGGCTGCGAGGTTGGGTCTAGTCAATATGGTTGTTCCTCCGGGTGATTTGCTGGCGAAAGCCAAGGAAGTAGGCAAATTGATAGCCAGCAAGGCGCCGATAGCTGTTAAATTAGCCAAAGCAGCTATTAATTATGGAATCGAAACAGATCTGGAAACTGCCTGTGCTTATGAGGCTGGACTTTTTGGTATTTGTTTTGGCACCGCTGACCAAAAAGAGGGGATAGAAGCTTTTATCGAGAAAAGAAAGCCACAGTTTCAAGGATTTTAGGAGGTAGTATTTATGATAGATGAGGTAGTATTTATGATAGATGATGTAGTAATCCTTAGTGCGGTCCGTACTGCCATTGGTAGTTTCGGTGGTAGCTTGAGAGACACATCCGCCGCCGAATTAGGAGCCATTGTAATTAAGGAAGCCATCAGGCGGGGTGGGATAGAAGCTGGGCAGGTAGACGAAGTCATATTAGGAAATGTACTTCAGGCCGGGCAAGGCCAAAACCCGGCGAGGCAGGCAGCTATTAAGGCTGGAATACCTGTAGAAATACCGGCTATCACCATAAATCAGGTATGTGGCTCAGGCCTCAGGGCAGTTAACCTGGCTGCAAATATAATTCAATCAGGCGAAGCGGAGATAATCGTGGCCGGGGGTATGGAGAATATGTCGCAAACCCCTTATGCAGTATTTGGAGCCCGCTGGGGAAACCGAATGGGAGATGGCAGATTGGTTGACCTAATGATCAGGGACGGCATATGGGATATATTTAACGACTACCATATGGGCATAACCGCCGAAAATGTGGCTGAAAAATATGGTATCACGCGTGAACAACAGGACGAGTTTGCTTACGAGAGCCAGCGGAAGGCAGAAGAAGCCATTAAAAGCGGGCGCTTTAAAGAGGAAATAACACCAGTGGAAATCCCTGTAAAGAAAGGTGAGCCTGTGATATTTGCGCAAGATGAGCATCCGCGTTTTGGAACTACGATAGATGCCTTAAGCAAACTGAAACCTGCCTTTAAGAAAGATGGGACAGTCACGGCGGGGAACGCTTCGGGGATCAACGATGGAGCCGCGGCGGTGGTACTTACCTCTGCGTGGAAGGCGGAAAGTCTGGGATTGAAACCGTTAGCCGCAATAAGGAGCCAGGCTGTTGCCGGTGTAGAGCCAGCTTTTATGGGCCTGGGGCCGATATCAGCTAGCAGAAAGGCACTTAAGAAAGCAGGGCTCAATATAGAGGATCTGGATTTAATAGAAGCCAACGAGGCATTTGCCGCCCAGTCGTTGGCAGTTGCTAGAGAATTGGAATTTGATATGAGCAAAGTGAATGTTAACGGCGGCGCTATAGCATTAGGGCATCCCATTGGGGCCAGCGGGGCCCGCATACTAGTAACCTTGATTTACGAAATGCAAAGGCGTCATAGCAGTTATGGATTGGCCACCCTCTGTGTAGGCGGCGGTATGGGTGTGGCTACCGTTATAGAGATGGTTTAATAAGCGCTAATTATCACAGCAAAAAAGAGGGGGGTTAACTTATGTCTAGCGTTACGGTTGTAGGAGCCGGCACTATGGGAAGCGGCATTGCTCAGGTTTTGGCACAGGCAGGATACGAAGTGTTGCTTTTGGATACAACAGAGGAACTTGTGAGTAAAGGTTTCAATGGCATTAAGCAGAGCCTCAATCGCCTGCAACAAAAAGGTAAGCTTACCGAGAGCGATGTGGAATGTATAATGGGTTTGATAAAACGCGGGACCGATTTAAAAGAGTCCTGTTCTTCTGAGATAGTAATTGAAGCAATTTATGAAAATATGGACGCCAAAAAGAGGTTGTTTAGAGAGTTAGATAACGTCTGCGATCCCCAAACTGTTTTTGCCTCCAACACTTCTTCGTTGAGCATAACAGAAATGGCTTTTGCGACCAGCCGGCCAGATCGGGTTATAGGTATGCACTTTTTTAACCCAGTACCAGTAATGCAATTGGTGGAAATCGTAAAAGGGTTAGCTACTTCGGAAGAAACAGTGGCAAAGGTACGAGAAGTGGCAGAAAAGCTAGGTAAAAAGCCAGTCATAGCAGGGGAAGCTCCGGGTTTTATAGTTAACAGGCTGCTGATACCCATGATAAATGAAGCCATTCTTCTTTTAGGCGAGGGCGTTGCTACGGCTTCGGATATTGATACGGCGATGATGGCCGGAGCAAACCATCCCATGGGGCCGCTGGCGCTGGCAGACCTCATCGGTCTAGATGTATGCCTGGCTATCATGGAGACTTTACATCGAGAGATAGGAGACGACAAGTATCGTCCTGCATTGTTGCTTAAACAAATGGTTAAAGCCGGTTATCTTGGTCGCAAGACAGGTAAGGGTTTTTACAAATACAATAAGTGATTCTGGTGCAAGAACCCCAAAATAACTAACTCATGCCAGGTACGCAATCGCTCTTTGACATCAAAAATGGCAT
>NZ_JAXGFQ010000050.1:0-10340 GCF_051020825.1 Moorella naiadis (nom. illeg.) | reverse complement strand
TGGATCACTTTTACTTTATCATAAGTGGATCAGATTTACTTTGCCATAGTGGATCATTTTTGTATTGACAAACGCAGAAGGACCGAACTGGCGCGAAAACATCCTGGCCGATGTGGGTACGCTCGAGTGGACGCCCATTGACGAGCACGCAACCGCCAATCACTACACGCGAATTGTCGGGGAAAGCCGGTGCTACTACCGCCAGCGGCAACCCGCTCCTGGCAAGAATAACATCGACCTCGGCTCCTACATTGCCGCGCAAAGTCGAGTCAATCTTCTTAAAGAGTAGTACAGAAGGTGGGACTGGCAAGAAAGGCTTCACTATCTCTGTCACTTGTCTAGTTGCTACGGTGGTCGGAAGGTTGCGGGTCTCTGTGTCGAGCGCTACCACCTCCGCAGTTGGCAGGGCTGACAGCTCTTCTCTCCCGAACACAGTGAGACAGCGTGCATGCCCCTGGGCAAAAGCCACAGCGGTGTCGTTAGCTCCCGTCAGGTCATCGGCAATAACAAGAGTCTGGGCCAAAGGTTGCTCCTCCTTAAAGTTCGTCCCCCAGATCGTGAATGCGCCATGTGTGAAAGAACCGCAAATCGTATGCAGTCTTGCCACACCTGGCGCAAGACTGCATACGTCGTGGTTATTTCACCTTAGCTTCATCAATAACGGTCCAAGGCATTTCTCAGAAGGTTCCTTGCGGCGCATCTGGAAAACAACCAGCGTAGTACAAGCTCACATCCGGGCATCCCAGCGTAAATCACAAGAATAGATGTGAGGAATGTCATATTGATGCTCCTGGTACACCTGTAGGTTCCTTGCAGACTCCTGTGAGCAAAACTCTAACAGGAATTCTCGTAGACCACAGCTATGGTATGGCCTGGTTTATATGTCATCGTTAGTCAATTGGTTGATCTGTCACCACAGTAACTTGAGGATGCAACTGTAGGATCGAAGCCGGACACTCCTCGGTGATTCGGCCTTTGAGTGCTTTGCGCAAGATGTCTCGCTTGCGAGGACCGGTCGCCAGGAGAAGTAGCTCTCGGCTGGACATAATTGTAGATAAGCCCATGGTTATGGCCTGAGTCGGAACTTTGGCCCTGTCACCGAAAGCATAAGCATTTGCTCTCCGTGTCCCGGGGGTGAGGTTAACAACGTGTGTTAGGCTCTTGAACGAGGTGCCCGGTTCATTAAAACCAATGTGGCCATTTTGCCCGATGCCTAGTATTGCTAGATCAATCCCTCCAGAGTCGCGTATGGCTTCTTCATAAGCCTGACATTCCTTCGTTAAGTCGTCCACAATTCCCGAAGGAATGTGGAATTGCTTCTCGGGAAACGAGAGCGGAACCACAAAGTGTTTGATCATGAACTGGCGAAAGCTACCAGGATGCGTGGGACCCAGCCCAACATACTCGTCAAGGTTAAAAGTGGCACGAATGTGGTTTACCTGTAGGTTGCCAGCGCGGTGCAATTCCTTGAGTTCCCGATATAGCCCAATTACTGTCCTTCCCGTAGGCAATGCCAGAACGAACCCGGGATGGTCCTGCAATTTTGTCATGATATAGTGAGCAGCCCATTGTGCAACTTCAGTCTTGTTCCTTAAAAAGATCACGTTCAACTATGCATGCCCCCAGGCGCTTCATAAATGATCTGTCCTCCAACCATGCTCATTCGAACGTTTAGAGAGGAATCAAGGACAACTAGATCAGCATCAAAACCAGGAGCAACTCGTCCTTTTTGCCTCTGGATGCCTAAGATTCTGGCTGGCGTAGCACTAGCCATGGTAACGGCTTCCACTATACTGACGCCAACCTTATTCACCATGTTTCTCACTGCATGGTCAAGAGTGAGAGTACTTCCCGCGAGTGTACCGTCAGATAGGTAAACTCTACCTTTCTCGACGTACACCCGCCGACCTCGTTTTTCATACGAACCGTCTGGAAGGCCGCAATAGGCCACGGCATCGGTCACAAGGGCGATGTGGGAGGAGCCTTTGGTCAGATAAGCCAGCCGGAGCGCCATTGGGTGGACATGAACTAAATCTGCTATAAGTTCCAGGTCCACACCAGGTAAGGTGAGTCCAGCTCCCACCACACCAGGTTCTCTGTGATGTAGGCCGCTCATAGCGTTATAAAAGTGGGTAAGGTGCGTTAATCCCCACTCGGTCCCATGTTCTAATTGTTCTGCGGTAGCATCCGTGTGCCCCGCTGAAACGATTACATTTCGACTACTAGCATGACGAATAAACTCTCGAGCGCCGGCAAGCTCGGGGGCCACTGTTATAAGCCGTACAGGGGCCAGCGCCTGCCATTCGTCAAATCTGGCCCGATCTGGTGGGCACAAACTTGCCGGGTCTTGTCCGCCAGCACGCTTGCAGTTAAGAAACGGCCCTTCCAGGTGAACCCCTAAAATCTGAGCGGAACACATTGGCGTGTTGCGCTGTCTATTCATTAGGTTTTGGATAACCTTAAGACTAGTTGAGATTCTTTCGTATGGAGCAGCAGCGACTGTCGCGAGGAGACTTGTGGTCCCGTGGCGCCCGTGGTAAGCGAGAATTTTCTCGATGTCAGCACTCCCGTCATCCAGGAATTCTACACCGTCTGCACCGTGGACATGTAAATCAATGAATCCCGGAACGATAAAGTCCTGCCCAAAGTTCCGCGTGGCCGGTCCAACATGCTCTTCCGCCTGTCCCACCCAGTCAATTTTTTCGCCTACAACCCGAACCACGCCAGACTCAATTATCCCTTCCGGTGTCACTACCCGTCCGCAAAGGGCATGTCCCATCCGTAAGTCCCCCTAAGCCATTCCTCAGGCTAATTCCGTCAAAACCCTCTCTAAATAGTTCTTGGACTCAACTAGCCATCGTACAGGATCGGTGTAGCTACCTAGCTCAATAGACAGGAAGCCGTGGTATCCAACTTGTTTCAGTGCCCCCAGGATCGCGTACCAGTCCAGCACACCTTGCCCGATTGGGAGCTGATGTGTTACCAGCGAGTCCGAATCACGGACATGCATGTGAAAAATCTTGTTGCCTAGCTTTTTGATCGAAATAGGAATGTACTCCCGCTGATCCGCCTGCATCCCGGTATCGAAGTTCATACCCAGGTTGTCGTTCTTTGCATGTTCAAAAAGGCGAAGAAAGCTATCAGTATGACTTACAATTACGTGTGGATGACCTTCCAGAGCGAACCGTAGTCCGTAGTGGGCCGCTATCTCTGCACAAAGGCGCATACTTTCAACATAATTGTTCCAGATTTGTTCCCAGTCAAAGTCCGGGTACTTAAACGTAAGCTTAGGTTGAAACCTTTGGACGCCTGGCACCGTGACATAAACGTAACCCGGGGGATAGGGGATGGGTGCCGTAAGGCCCGGAATCCAGTGAGATACAGTATTTATTATCTCGCTACCGAGAGCTTTAGCGATTTTCGCCCCATGCTCAAAGTCGGCGAGTGCTGTCGCACGTTTGGCCTTGTCTAGACTTGCCAACCCTTCGATCATGTGTGCATAAACCACGAACTCTGAGACTCTCATATTGTGGCTGGCAACCTGTTTGGCAAGCCTGGCACATTGCGCCGGTGTATAATACTCATCCATCTCCTGCCTGTTTGTGACGATCAGTTCAACACCTTGGAAACCCAGCTCGGCGATAGTATCTATGGCATCGTCAAAAGGGGGATTATACGTAGGAGTTAGGCTCCAAGCAGTACATCCAATTTTGATGGACATAATCTTTCCTCCTTAACCCAAGGATTAGGTGGTTAGTAATCCTACAGACGAACAGGCACTCTTTTCCCTTCCAGCGCAGACCTATAGCCTGCTTGTGCGATAGCAATGGCCCTCCTACCATCGTCACCAGTCGCCACTTTTGGCGGCGTATTCTTAGCAATGCACTCGGCAAAGTATTGGATGCAACGAAAATGCCCGTCTTGTGTCCCTTTGTTTTCCGGAAACTTGAGCTCCATATCCCCTTTAACCTGGCCGCTCAACGACAAAGTGACTCTTTCAGTGGGCCAACCGCTGACAAGAAGCCGCCCCTTAGTACCATGAATCTCTGTTTCAACAACATCGGGAAGGCACATCCAAGATGAAGTAACCATTCCGGAAATCCCGTTTTCAAACTCTAACAGCAGTGAAGCAATGTCTTCAACGCTGCTGTCAGACCGCAAGGTTCGCATGCTACCAAGTACGGCAGCCACGTCTCCGAATAGGCTACAGATAAAATCAATGTTGTGAATCCCTAGATCAAGAAGCGCACCGCCACCGGCAGCATCTTTGGCAAAGAACCATTTACCGCTAGGAGACCAAAGTTGTGGTCCTCCATGAGCCCAGTTAGAACGTACCGACACGATTTCCCCTAACATGCCTGTTTCCACAGCCTGTCGCGCGGCAGCATACCCTGGATCAAAGCGCATGGGGAACTCCACCATAAGAAATGTACCGGCCTGCCTTGCGGCCTCGACCATCCTGTTAGCCTCTTCCATGTCCATTGCCATCGGTTTCTCACACAAAACATGCTTCCCCGCCCGCGCAGCTCCCACAGAAGTCACTGCGTGAAATTTGTTGGGAGTACAAACGCTGACCGCAGCAATCTTGTCATCAGAGAACACGTTGGTATAATCCGTAGACCATGCAGGTATTCCAAACCTCTCTGCTGTTTCCCGGGCCCGTACTGAATCGACATCAACAACGACTGCTACCTCGGTATAAGGGGATGATTGAAGGGCCGGTATGTGGTAACGTTGCGCTATGGCTCCACAACCAACGACTCCTACTCCTACCCTCTCTGCCATCGTCAGAGCCTCCCTATTACAATGTAGCGACTTCGCCACTACGTCCGGAGCGATAAAGCGCATCGACCAGTTGCAGCGCACGCATTCCGTCGCGAAGGGTGGATAACGGTTTTGCCTCATTCCGAACACATGCCAAGAAATGTCTAACTTCCGGAGCATGGCCGTGTATCTGCCATTCATCTGGCACAGGGAAGCTCCACCCAATCTTCGGGGCCACATGTGGCCGTTGCCCTGCTTCGACCGCCACGGGGTCACCATACCCCCGCTCACTGTACACCTTCAGTCCGCCAGCTTGACGGGAAGCATCAATGTAAATCGTGCCTTCTGTTCCGTAGATTTCAGTTCTCACATCGATCCCGCCAGAAGCTGCCCAGCTGTTTACGATTTCAGCGATCGCTCCCCCTGGGAACCGCAGTGTGCAGAAAGCTGTGTCTTCTGCCCCATTGAGGCATTTGTTGGCCCACTTAAGCGTTCCCAACTCGGCGTAAACGTGACAGGCACGATCCTGCACCAACCACTCTGCGACGAACAGGCCATGGATTCCCATGTCCAAGAGAGCTCCCCCGCCGGTCTTCTGTGCATCCCAAAACCACTGAGAGTGAAAGGGGCCGTTATGAATCTCGTTGATTCGCATCATAATCACATTGCCGATGCCACCCTCGTCGATTATTTCTTTGGCCTTTACGTAAGGCGGTGAGTAACGCAAGTTTTCACCATAAACAGCCACTAGACCAGCGTTTTCCTGGGCCGTAACAATTTCTTGTGCTTCTGCGATGTTTCGGGCCAATGGTTTCTCGATTAGGAATGGCTTTCGGTTGGCAATAGCCCTCATGGCCACGGGATAGTGTAAATGGTTGGGAGCACAAATATCTACCGCATCAATATCCGGAGAAGCTAAAAGTTCTTCGAAGGAGGTTGTCCATTTCGTTGCCCCAGCAAATTCAGCAAAAGCTTTGGCGCTCTCTGGACGGCTAGTCGCCACCATGGCAACTTCTACATCGCGCTCTGCCTTGTAAATGCTGGCATGCGCCTTGCCCATAAAACCGCCACCTACAATCCCAACGCGCAAGTTTGTCATCACAGCTTCCTCCTTTTGAAGTCTTGGGCAGGCATTGTATTCTCCCCGGCCAGAGTGGCCCGCAGGCTTATTTACTACGTCTCAGATCTACCGGGGAAAAAAGCTGATTTAGGACCAACGTCGCAGCCCCTACGATACCAGCATCATCACCCAGGGAGGTTAAAACAACCTGAAGCCCCTTATTGTGGCTGGTTAACGCAATCTCGTTGACAGCTTGGCGCACTGGCTCCAGGAGAACTGTTCCTGCTTTAGCGACCCCCCCTCCCAGCACAATCATCGATGGATTAAAGCTGTTAGCCAGGTTCCCTAAAGCCAGTCCAATATACCTCCCAGCCTCTGTAAACACCGCGGTGGCCAGGGTATCCCCCTCCTTCGCTGCCAGAGCCACTTCTTCTGCAGTTAGTGCGCCGTTCTTTTTATAAGCCTCCATTAAGAGGGAACTGTGTCTTCCCTCTAAGAGTAATTCTACCGCCCTCCGTCCAATGGCCGGTCCGCTTGTCAGAGCCTCCAGGCAACCCCTTCGGCCGCAAACGCACTGAGGTCCCGAATCCAAAACGTGCATATGGCCAACTTCCCCAGCACCGTTAAAAGCCCCGCGAAACAATAAACCGTTTACAATTAGGCCTGCTCCAATTCCAGTACCAATTGCGACGTAGATAAGGCTGTCAACGCCAGTCCCGACACCATAGTGTTTTTCCCCAAGTGCAGCAGCATTAGTATCGTTTTCAATAACTGTAAGAAGGCCAAATTCCTTCTTTATCTTGTCCTCCAATGGTACGTTACGCCATCTCAGGTTACCTGCATCCACAACCGTCCCGTGCTCTCTGTCAACCAGACCAGGGCATGCAATTCCAATTCCCTTTATTTCCGACGCTATTGCCTCCGGAGTATCCAAAAGATCCCTGATCAGCTCAATAAGTGCAACTACGACTTCATCTGGATCCTTGGGAGTGGGGCGATGAAGGCGTTTCAGAACCTGGGCCCGCAAGTTTACCACGCCGCCAACGATCTTTGTTCCACCGAGATCGATCCCAAGGATCACTCCGCCCGCCTCGTTGATGCTCAGGAGCATCGGCTTCCGCCCTCCTTTCGAGCGATCCTTCTCCTGCTCAATGACAATTCCGAGATCTATTAGCTCTGATACCAAGCCAGATACAGTGCTGCGGCTAAGGTTTGCCACCCTGGCAATCTCTGCTCGAGATAGGAGGCCGTGGGTCTGCAAAAGTTTAATTATCGCCATACGGTTGATTTCTTTCATCAACTGTTGATTTCCCGTTAGCACACTGTTGCCTCCACAACGATCTATGGATTGAGCCTAAGCAATGGTTTTATATACGCGGCACTCTCTACTAGTGCCTGGTTTTCGTCGCCTTCGTCAAGGTCAGTCTCCAAGGCCAGGAACACAGCATCCCCGGGCGTCTTGGCCAAGATTTCGAGTATGCTCGGTATGTCAATAATGCCTTGGCCAAGCGGAACGCTTCTCCATACCCCATCCTGTAGGTGGTAGTCTTTAACGTGAACATGGAACGTACGGTAGGCAAGTTTTCGGGTTACTGATACCGGATCCTCCCCTAAAAGGAGCCAGTTTCCGATGTCGTTTAGAAAACCTACGTTGTTCTTGCCACACCTCTCAATAGCTAAGAGTAGCTCGTCACTAGTAAAGTGGTTGTAGTTTTCAGTGCAGATTCTTTGTCCGAAGGTCGCGGCCACATCGGCAAGTCTAGCTACCGCTTCAGCATATACACGGACCGCCTTCTCTTTAGTCAGGCGACCATGGAGAGACAGGTTATACGTCGACACCTCAATTCCAAGCCAAGAGGAGATCTCCAGGGTAGGTTTTAGTGCTTCGATTGACTTCGCCACGACTGCAGCATCCGCATGAATTTGAAGGGTGCCGATAATCGGAATCGGTGTGAGGCCTAGATCTTCGAGCTTTTTCCTAAGCTCAGCAACATAATTGTGATCCCGTCTTGGGAGCTGGTTCTGTTCTCCTCCCGTACCGATGTTAATGCCCATGGGTGCAAAGCCGAACTTACGGGCCAGGTTTGCGACTTTCGCAATGTACTCATTTAAACTTGTTGACCATGCATCCCCATAGGACCTGTGGTAACTCCAGTTCAAAACGCTAGGCAAGAGTATCATTGAATGTCACCCCTCATTTTGTTAAAAGACAGTGGTCAATTCAATCGCCCGTCCGGTTACTGCGGACTCATACGCCTTCTCGATGATTTCAATAACATGCATGGCGTGCGCCCCTGAAGGAACCGGATTTCTGTCTAACCTAACGCATTCTACCAGGTGCAAGAGGTCGGCCGCAGTTGGTTTTATGGGAGGGGTCGGTTTGGCGCTGATGGGATTCAACGGAAGATACCATCCTGCTTTAAAACCAAGTATGTCTTCCTCGGTATACACCTCAAGCGGGGGATTGGGGCGAGCCCAGTGCCCGATCTGAATAACTCCCTTCGCCCCGTAGAGCTCAATCTGGGGAGTATTGACCCTTCTCATACAGAAACTCCCTTCAACAGAAGCAAAGACGCCGTCCCCAAAGTCGAGCGTAATCACTGTGTTGTCATCCATCGTAACGTCCAATCTCTTACCATTCCAACTGCGATCCTTGATGGCGATACCGGAAAAAGCTGAAACCCTCTTGGCCGGCCCCAGGATACCAGTTATGCTGGTTAGAGGATACACAGCTACGTCCCGAACAGGCCCGCCGCCGGGGGCATAATACCAGGACGGGTCAATTCCGAATAGCTCCTGGTTTTCGTGTCCAGGGTGACACCCATGCCCTCTAACAAAGCAAACTTTACCAATGGCTCCTGCGTCGATTAGTCGCTTGGCCTCTAGGTGATACGGATCAAGCATCTGCCCCGGTGAGGCACATAATTTGATACCTTCCTTTTCCGCTAGGTCTACTACCTCCATAGCCTCTTGGAACGTTACGGTCATACTCTTTTGGACATACACGTGTTTACCTGCCTTGATGGCTTTGACAACTTGCTCGTAGTGTAGAGGAATTGGCGTCAGTATGGCGACTACGTCCGGGTCAGCTTCGGCAAGCATTCTGTCATAATCCTCATAGGCTTCCTTCGCCCCATACTTTTTCTTAATCTCTTCCGCCCGCCCCGGAACTCGATCACAGACAGCAGTGAGCTCTACGCACTCTCTAACATCTTCTCTGACTAATACTGGCAAGTAATCCTGTTGTGCAATGTACCCGCACCCGACGACACCCAGTTTTACTAAGCCTGCCACTGATAACCCTCCCCATTCATGTTATGTTACTGTGCGAAGTATAAGACTTCCTGGTCAGTCACAGAAGCCCACAGCTCTTTCCCTGGCATTACCCAACTTACGTCTCTATCAGCTGGCACATCTGCCTTAAACTCTAGCCCCGCTGAAACAAATGCCACCTTCCAGTATGACCCATTAAAAGTTAGTCCCAGAGCTCGACCCTCAAAGCAGTTTTCGTTAATCACAGGTTTTGCAGGGACAAGGCTTATCTTGTTGGTGCGGATAACTACTTCGACCTTCTGATTACGCTGGACACCGTCCTTGTACGGAACAGAAAGTCGGATTTTCTCATAACCAATTACCACTTTATTAGAACTGGGGTCACTCTCAAGTACAGTTCCAGTAAACACATTGCTCGTGCCAAGAAAGCGAGCAACAAAACTTGTCTCTGGCTCCCGGTACATTTCAGACGGAGTACCTACCTGTTCAATGTGGCCCGCATTCATTACCACAATGCGGTCTGCTAATGCGAAGGCTTCTTCCTGATCATGCGTGACATAAATAGTAGTGATATTAGCTGCTTTTTGCAGTTGCCTCAGTTCATAGCGAACCCGTTCTCGCAGTTTGGCATCTAGGCCACTCAATGGCTCGTCCATCAACAGAACTCTTGGATTTATCGCTAGTGCCCTGGCCAAAGCCACGCGTTGCTGCTGACCTCCTGAAAGTTCCCGTGGTAAACGCTTGAGCAAGAGCCCAATTTCCATAAGACTGGCCACTTTATCGATTTGCTTACTTATCTGTTCTAAGCGCCATTTGCGGATACGCAAACCGTAAGCAATATTCTCCCATACGGTCAAATGTGGGAATAGAGCATAGTTTTGAAAGACCATACCGACATCGCGTTTCCACGGGGGGATTCCACGCACAGAAACGTTATCTATTTTGACTACTCCACTGTCTTCCATGATAAGTCCTGCTATGATTCGTAGAGTAGTCGTTTTGCCGCAGCCGCTTGGTCCCAAGAGAGTAACCAAATTCCCATCAGCAATATCAAGGTTAATTCCGTCTACCGCTGTCACGGGTCCGTATGATTTCCGCACTTTCTCTAAGCTGACAGTTGCCATGTTAGCCACTACCCCCTATGGTATTGACGGCGTTCGATGACATATAATGGTCGAGTAGAGGTATGCCTCGCGGCATACCCCCCTCACAGAACCGTGCTGGCGCAATTAACGCACACGGC
>NZ_JAXGFQ010000049.1:0-10383 GCF_051020825.1 Moorella naiadis (nom. illeg.) | reverse complement strand
ATTTGCAATAAAATTTTTTGGCTACCTGTAATTAATCCAAGCGCCGCAAGGTCCTTTTTGTTAATGCGTCAGCACTGATCCTTGACTGAGCCTGCCGCGGGCTATGGAAGATGAAGACTACCAATGCAAGCTACCTCGTATGGTTAGGAATTCCTTCACTGCCCAACAAAAAATTTTTAAAAAGGGTCTTGCATTTTTTCATAGGTGAGGGGACGTGGGTTAGCCGCCCCCTCCTACTCGATATGACGGCTGTACGGTTTAGAGACTTTTTAAAGTTTAACGTTTAGAATTTTCTTTACAATAAGACCAGATTACGCTAGAATACAGGTACAGACAATTTGGTCTCCAGCGGTATGACCATATTTTTTCTTTTTGTTATCCAGGGGGGTTCCAGCTAAAGCAATAATTCACCTCATGAAGGACAAAGATTGGCTCCCAGGACAACGGAAAAAGTTTAAGGGTTACTCGCTATTTCATGTGGGCAAACATTTGTTTTTTATATCTTATAATTGCGGTCGTTTACCAGGGCGAAGCGGAGGCCGTTGATATGGAGAATGCCCGTGTTAGCTTGATTTGGCAAAAGGCAGCAAGCGAAGCTGGCTTGCCTTCTTGCCACTTATAAACACGGGTGCGAGGCTCCTTGTCAAGGGCGGTCGCAAAATAATTTTATTCGCCCGCACGAAAAGTGAAGAACTATAATTAATTACATTAATGAAATGATAATTACATATAAGAAATACTATAAAGCCAGAACAAGGTTAGCACTCTAGAAATCCCCTTACTCATATTTCAATTATGTAATAGTTTTTAAATTCAATTTTGGTTATCTATTAAGGTTGTTGCCTGGCATAAAAATTGCATAGATTAAGATAGTGGTTTTTTAACAAACCAAATCTAAATTTTTCAGGGAGGTAATATGAAAATGAAGAGACCCAGCAAGGAACTTATTGAAGAGATGCGTAAGTATGACGTAACCATGTGGTCAGATGCTTTTGACGAACTTGGCATCAACGGGGTAATGATCGGCATGAGACCCATCATCGATGGTGTGAGAATAGTAGGGCCCGCCGTTACCACCGCCGAGCGACCCGTTTTGCCTTCTCCTGAAAAGGTTCAGTTGGGCACGGTGATGGAGCAATGCCAACCTGGCGACATCATAGTAATCGATGCTAATGATACAAATTACGGTAACTGGGGGGGCCTGGTGACCCTCAAAGCCAAAAGGTTTGGTGTTGCTGGCGTTATCGTGGACGGGGCTGTCCGTGATATAGCCGAGATCAGGCAATACAATATGCCCACGTGGAGCAAGCGGATCAGTCCGATATCCTGCGTCAAGCGGCTTAAGACTATCAGCATCAATGAGCCCATTGTTTGTGGCAATGTTTCGGTTAAACCCGGCGATATTATTGTGGCCGATGATGACGGCGTGGCGGTTATTCCATTAGAGCGGCTTGATGAGGTTTTGGAAGTGGTCAGGAAGATGTACGAGTGGGAGGTCAAGACCAAGGCCGGACTCATGAGTGGCGAGGATGAATCTCTTAAAGTAAGGGTATATTAGTCTGACTACGTTTTTCATAGATGGCAGTCTAAAGTTTAATTATCTTAGAAAGCTTGCGTATAGAACAATAATTAATTGAAATTAATTGGAAAATCATCCGTAAGAAAGGAGAGATATTGGGATGGCCTTGCGTACTGCTGAGGAATATATAAAAGGTTTAGGTAGCCAAAATCGTGAAGTTTATATCCATGGTGAAAAAGTTACTAATTATGTTGACCATCCCTGTGTACGGCCGGTAATAGAGTCAGTGGCCCTAACATTTGAGAAAGCCTTTGACCCAGAGTTTGAGAATTGGTTGGTGAAGGATTCTGACTTAGTTAAGGGGCCAGTGAATCGTTTCCTTACTGTGCATAAGAGCCAGGACGACCTAGTAGGCCGTGTACAATTGTTAAAGATGCTGACCCCTCAGCATGGAGCCTGTGTGGGGGCCAGGTGTGTGGGCCAGGACGCTATCCATGCAGCTTATATTACCACCTATGATATAGATAAAAAGTACGGCACCAACTACCATGAACGGTTCTGTAAGTGGCTGGCAGAAATGCAAGAGAAAGATCTGGCCGTCTCGGGCATGGTTACAGACTCAAAAGCTGATCGTAGCCTGAGGCCGGAAGAACAGGAGGATCCAGATTCCTACCTTCATGTAGTGCAAGAAAGAAAAGACGGAATTGTAGTGCGTGGGGCGAAGGCTCATCAATCGGGAGCGTTAGTGGCTGATGAGCATCTGGTTCTGCCTACCGAAACTATCAGACCCGAAGGTAAGCAATATGCTATAGCCTTTGCCGTGCCTGCAGATACCCCGGGTATCATTCATATTTACGAGAGCCCGGCCGGCACTGTGCGGCGACTTTTGCCCGGAGCCGGAGAGATGGACTTTGGTAATGCCACCTACGGTGTACATGGAGCCTCTTTGGTAATATTTAATGACGTGTTTATCCCCTGGGAACGGGTGTTTATGTACCAGGAAGCCGATTTTAGCACCGAAATGGTGGAATATTTTGCCAGGATGCACCGTTTGGCCTTTTGTGGTTGCAAGGCGGGACATTGTGATATCCTGTTAGGGGCCTGTATGTTAGCAGTTGAGTATATTGGCCTAACTAAAGCAAGCCATATCTGGGAGAAGTTAGTTACCATGTTCCAGAATTCCGAACTGAGTTACGGCTGTGCTATTGGGGCAGCCAGATTAGGTTACGCCACACCTTCAGGCGGTTATATGCCAGACGTCAGCCTGACCAATGCAGCTAAACTTCAAGGTGGACGTGCCGTGGCGGAAAACGCCAACCTAGCTATGGATATCGGTGGTGGGCTTTTATGCACTATACCTACCCAAAAAGACTGGGAGAACGGTGAAATTCGCGAATACATTAATAAGTACTTCCGCGGCAAAGCCGGCATATCAACTGAGAACCGTATTCGCATTAGCCGCCTGATTGAGTATCTTATGGGCCAGTCCTCGGTTATTCCAGCCGAATCTATCCTAGGCGGCGGTCCCCCGGAAACGCAAAGGGTTATGCTGCGCGTAAGTTTAAGGCAGCGGGCCGGGTGGATGAAAGAGAGGGCTAAGGTTCTGGCTGGCATAAAGGAATAAGGGTTGAGGGCTCTGAGGAAAGTCAAGATCCGGTTATGTGTAGGATGTAAGGCCGAGGTTGACCGTGGTCGGATTTACAAGCTCCTACAAGACATTCTTCCTACTAGAGGGTGGCACATGATGCCATCCTGGCAGGAAGAAACTGTGGAGGTCTTTATTCTGGTTAACGGCTGTCCGGTGGCGTGCCTAGAGAGACCGTCAGGCACACCGGCAGTAGTTATTAAAGGGCATATGGTTGAAGGCCTAGCAGTTGAGGATGAGAATGAATTAGTCGAAAAGGTTATGGCTATTTTGCAACAGAGATTTGACGCCTCTAAGGCTTAAGCCAAGAGGTTCTTTAGGGGGTACTAAAGTGCTAGAAATAAGGTTTCACGGGCGGGGTGGCCAGGGTGCGGTTATGGCTGCTACTATCCTGGGTAAAGCGGTCGCTTTGTACGAGGGGAAGTATGCGCTCTCTTTCCCAGCTTTCGGTACTGAGCGCCGTGGAGCTCCGGTCATGGCCTTTACCCGGATTGATGATAAACCCATCCGTTTACGGACCCAGGTTTACAAGCCCAACGTTGTCGTTGTATTAGACGACAGCCTGTTGGCCACCACAAATGTAGTTGAAGGTTTGGCATCTGACGGTCTTGTGTTAGTTAACACAGTAATGCCGGCTGAAGAAATGGGCCTTCAAGCAGGCCCCAGTGCCAAAGTTGTAACCATAGATGCCACCGGTATAGCTCTTAAGACACTTAAGGTAAATATCGTCAATACCAGTATTCTTGGTGCATTGTGTGCGGTTTCAGGTCTAGTTAAAATCGATTCAATAATCAAATCCATAGAGAATACTTTACCGGAAAGACTTGTAAAAAGAAACGTGGAGGCCGCTCAAGAGGCGTATAGAGCGTTGTCTGAGGGGAGGACGGCCCAATGAACCTAATGTCAGCAACAATAACTGGGTTTCCTAAGATTCCGGTTATCCCTGGCGGTACAGTTCTGGTAAAAACAGGTGGCTGGCGCACTATGCGGCCGGTTATCGACCCTGAGAAGTGCAACAACTGTTTGCAATGTTGGATTTATTGTCCCGATGGGACTATTGAAAAAGGAGCTAAGACGGTAATGATAAACTATGACTACTGCAAGGGATGTGGGATTTGTAGCGAGGAATGCAGCCATGGAGCTATTACTATGCTGAGGGAAATGGGTGACGAAAAATGAAAATGTATCTTAACGGCAATACCGCTGTGGCTCATGCTGTCCGTTTGGTCAAGCCCGGAGTAGTAGCTGCCTACCCCATTACACCACAGACCGTGATTGTAGAAAAGATTGCAGATTTTATTGCTAATGGGGAACTAGACGCTCAGTACATCAAAGTTGAGAGCGAACATACAGCTATGGCAGCCTGTTATGGGGCCAGCGCAGCAGGGGCACGGGCTTTTACTGCCACTTCTTCCCAGGGATTGGCCTACATGCAAGAGATGCTGAATTACGTTTCTGGGGTACGAGTACCGGTGGTTATGGTTGTAGGTAACCGTGCTCTCAGCGGACCCTGGACCATATGGCTGGACCATCAGGATACTATCCAGGCACGGGATACGGGATGGATTCAACTCTATGTGGAGAACAGTCAGGAAGCCCTAGATACCATTATCCAAGCCTATAAAATCGCTGAGAACCCTGAGATCCTTACCCCAGTTATGGTGTGTATGGACGCCTTTGTTCTTACACATACCGAGGAAGTAGTAGATGTTCCTGAAGCCAAAGCGATCGATGCCTTTCTGTCGCCCTACAACCCTGAGTTTGTATTGGATGCAAATAACCCACTGACCTTTTCCTTTGGTACGCCACCAGCCCTTTATATGGAGTTCCGTGTCTTGCAGGAACAAGCAATGCAGCGGGCGCTTGGTATCATAAAGGAGGTGGCCGAAGATTATGGGCGCACTATTGGCCGCTACTGGCCGGGGCTGATCGAAAAGTATGGCCCCGAAGATGCCGAAGTGGTAGTGGTGGCCATGGGCAGTCTTTGTGGTACCATCAAAGAAGTCGTCGATGACCTTAACTATCGAGGAAAGAAAGTGGCTTTGGTGCGCATACGTGCTTACCGTCCCTTCTCGGTAACAGACATCTGCCAAGCGCTGCAAGGGGCAAGGGCGGTTGGTGTCTTTGACCGCGACCTCTCCTTCGGCTATGCTGGTGCCCTGTATACTGACGTCAAGGCAGCCCTTTACGGCAATCTCAACCCGGCTCCCCGCGTATTGAACTATGTAGGCGGCCTGGGGGGACGCGATGTCAGGGTGGAAGAAATCGAAAGTATTTTTCTGAACCTTTTGGGCGAACAACATATGGATCAGCAAGAACAATCAGACGTCAGGTTTGTGGGGGTGAGGTGGTAGTATGACAACGCTAGCTGAGCTGACGAGTGAAGAGTTATTCTTTGGACATGCCGGCTGTGCGGGGTGCGGTTCGGTTCTGGCAGTTCGTCAAGCCCTTAAGGTTTTGGGTCGTAATGTAATTTTTGTAGAGCCGGCTGGTTGTGTTCTGGGGGTTACCTGTTTTTACCCGCAAGTAGCCTTACGGGTGCCGCTTTTGCCCACGGCTTTCCCGGCCACGGCCTCCACGGCCTCGGGCGTTTCAGTAGCCTTAAAGGCCAAAGGTCGGCATGATGTGAAAGTAGTTGCTGTAGCCGGTGATGGTGGTACGGCTGATATTGGCCTGCAGGCCTTGAGCGGGGCAGTAGAGCGCGGTGATGAACTTATTTATATATGCACCGACAACGAAGCCTATATGAACACCGGTATACAGCGAAGCGGCCTCACTCCCTGGGGCGCTACCACTACGACTACTCCAGGAGGCAAGCTGGGTCATCGTGAGGATAAGCCTAAGAAGGACATGATGGCCATAGTAGCAGCTCATGGCATACCGTATGCGGCTACGGCATCTATCTCCCACTGGAACGACTTTCTGCAGAAGGTAGAAAAAGCTTACCGAGTGAAAGGACCGTCATTCCTGCATGTCCTGGCTCCTTGCCCGCCGGGTTGGGGATTTGACACCAGCCAAACTGTCAAGTTTGCCCGTCTGGCTGTACAGACCGGTATTTGGCCTTTATATGAGATTGAGAATGGTAAATATCGTATCACTCTGAAGATACGTAACTTCAAGCCTGTTAGGGAATACGTGGAAGGGCAGGGAAGATTCCGCGGCCTATCGGAAGCGGAGGTGGCCCATATTGAATCATTGCGCGATCAGCAATGGGCCAATATAAACAGTATGGTCGAGGCTACTAACAAGTAGCCGTTAAAAATCATCAATTTATCAGAGAAAGGGGATATTAAATGGCTGATCTATCCGTCGAACTTGCGGGACTGAGGTTTAAGAACCCGGTGGTGGCTGCTTCCGGCCCTATAGCCCATAGCAGCACTACCCTGGAAAAGGCTATCAAATCAGGTTTAGGAGGTGTTGTAACCAAGACTTGTACCGCTACCCCTTACTTCCGTACCTATCCGCGTATGGAGGAGTATCTTTTGGATTTTGAGCTGGATCCGCACCGTATTTTTGCGCACCCCAAGGGTTGGGCCCTCTACCACCGCGATCATCTGCAGCATCAGGATCCTGAAGCATGGGTCAAAATTATTAAAGAGAAGATGCCCTTGGCCAAAGAGTATGACTGCCGTATTATCGGCTCTATTGAAGGCGGGTTGGACGCGAATGAATGGAAAAAGCTGGCTAAGATGCATGCCGAAGCTGGGGTAGAGGCTTTGGAGCTAAACTGTTGCTGCCCGCATCCAGGCGTTGTGTCCACCCAGTACCAGGCAGGTTCATCTGGTGCTGTGGGAGCTTCTGTGGGCAAGAATGCTGAAGCTGTAGCTAAAGCTGTAAAAGCTGTAAAAGAAGTTACCGGGCTCCCTGTTTTCGTGAAGCTAACTCCTGAGGCTGAGGACCCGGCCTATATAGCTAAGGTGGCGCAAGAGGCCGGTGCGGACGGCGCCACTATCATCAGCCGTAACCTGTCCCTGCGTATTGATATTGAGACTGGTAAGGCTATTGGCTACACCTATTGTTCTACTTCAGGGCCGGGCACTAAGGAGTTTTCCATGCGCTGGGTAGCGGCCACGGCACAGCTATGCAACATTCCTATCCTAGCGAGCAATGGGCCTGTAGAACCCGAGGACTTTATTGAGTTCATGATGGCAGGGGCTACGGTAGTAGAGACTTGTACGGCTCTCATGGTTTACGGTTACCGCTACGTTAAAGAGATCCTCAAGGGCATGGAAGAGTTCCTTGACAGAAAGGGTTATAATGCCAGGGATATCATCGGTATGGCTTTACCCCTTGGTCCTTCTTCTGACATCCCCGTGAAGTTTAAGGCCAAGTACGGTGTGGTAGATCGGGATAAGTGTAACGGCTGCAAACGGTGCGAAGAGGCTTGTTTTTACGATGCCCTACGTATAGAGAACCGGAAATCAATTATCGATCCGGACCGTTGTGTAGGCTGCGGCTTCTGCCAGTATCTCTGCCCGCAGAAAGCCATTAGCTATCTTGAGAGGGCTTCAGAAGAGGAATACATCGCTGCTCTGCATAAGAGCCTGTAATCGTGTATTGCGATTAAGATTGCGCTCGTCTATCTTATGACCTCCATCTGAGGCTTCCGGTCGAGTAAAATGTGACCGGGAGCCTCAGGGTTTGTCGAAAAGACCAGGAAGCGCATGCCAAAAATGGGAGGGAGTACAGATATGGGTTTAACCATGATCCAGAAGATCCTGGCTAAAGCCGCTGGGACAAGTTCGCCGGAGCCAGGCGAGATTGTAGAAGCCAGGATCGATACGGCTATGATTCATGATGCTACCGGGGCACCGGTTGTTGCGGCTTTTAGAGAAATAGGTAGGTCCAGAGTTTGGGATCCGGATAGGGTGCTTATTCTCTTTGATCATTCCATACCAGCTCCCACCGAGAGTGCTGCCCGGCTGCAAAAAATATTGAGGGAATTCGCGACAGAACAGGGTATCCAGAATCTAGATATTAAGGCTGGAGTATGCCATCAGGTTATGCCCGAAGAGGGCTGGGTATATCCTGGGGCGGTAGTAGTGGGCACAGATTCCCATACTTGTACCCATGGCGCTTTTGGAGCCTTTGGGACCGGTATCGGCTCCACGGAAATGGCGGCGGTTTTTGTTACTGGTAAGTTGTGGTTCCGGGTGCCGGAATCCATAAAAATCATAGTGGACGGTAGTTTTCCGAGGGGCGTTTTCGCGAAGGATCTGATTCTTTATTTATGCGGGAAGTTGACTGCTGAGGGAGCGTCGTACAAATCCATTGAGTTCGCTGGCCCGGCGGTAGAAAAGATGTCGATTTCTGAGCGCATGACACTCTGCAATATGGCCATCGAGATGGGCGCTAAGGCAGGTATGATCGAGCCTAATGAGGTGGTACTGGAGTTCGTGCGGTCCAGGGCAAGACACCCCTTCGAAGTAATCAAGGCTGATCCCGATGCGTACTATAGCGAAACAGTCGCAGTAGATGTTTCGGATCTTGAGCCGCAGGTGGCCTGTCCTACCCAAGTAGATAACGTAAAACCTTTACGAGAGGTAGCCGGTTTACCTATCAACCAGGCTTTTCTAGGCTCGTGTACCAATGGCAGGTTGGATGACTTGCATGCTGCGGCTAAGGTTTTGGAAGGTCGAAAGGTTCATCCCCACGTGCGTCTTTTAGTAGTGCCGGCCTCAGCTCAAGTATACCGCCGGGCTATGGAAGATGGAACATTGAGAATCCTGTCCGAAGCCGGGGCTGTAATTTGCAACCCAGGTTGTGGGCCGTGCTTTGGCGGCCACCAAGGCCTGATGGCTGAAGGCGAACGTTGTATCGCCAGTTCTAACCGCAATTTCAAGGGACGTATGGGCAAAGGTTCTGAAGTTTACCTGGCCTCGCCAGCGAGCGTGGCCGCTGCTGCAGTAGTAGGCCAAATTGTTGACCCGCGCGAATTTTTTGCATAGTCAACAGTTAAAATTTAAACGACTAAATAAAGGGGGAGTAAAAAAGTGGCCAAGGCATGGGTATTGCCCAATGCTGTTGATACTGATGTCATTCTGCCTGGGCGTTACTTAAATATAACCGATCCGGCAGAATTGGCCTCTCATGCATTGGAGGGGTTGGACCCGGAACTGGCTAAAAAAATCAAAAAGGGAGATTTTATTTTAGCCGGTCGTAATTTCGGTTGCGGCTCTAGCCGTGAACAGGCCCCTGTAGCCCTAAAAGCTTTAGGTGTTCAATGTGTAATAGCCGAGTCTTTTGCCCGTATTTTTTATCG
Source organism: Moorella naiadis (nom. illeg.) (assembly GCF_051020825.1). Classification (NCBI taxonomy): domain Bacteria; kingdom Bacillati; phylum Bacillota; class Clostridia; order Neomoorellales; family Neomoorellaceae; genus Neomoorella; species Moorella naiadis (nom. illeg.). The sequence goes on along the minus strand of NZ_JAXGFQ010000049.1, from coordinate 957 downwards.
TAATGCCTTAAACATAGGCCTCCTGGTTTTAGAAACCAAAGATAACATCAATGAATTGGTAAGTAGTGGAGATGAGGTAGAATTGAGTGGGGACAGGAAGGAGTTGAGAAACTTAACTAAAGATACCAAACTAAGGCTTACACCCTTACCGGAGTTTATGGCTCGCATTGTGGACGCCGGAGGAATTGTACCCTACTTGAAGAAAGAGAGTTAAGAGAGGTAAGTCAAAGCTGCCTGAGGAAAAGATTCGTTTTTGAAGGACCGCTCTAAAAAAGGAAATAATAAAGGAGGCGTAAAGGTATTTTATGAAGACGGGAAAGATATTGATCTGCCTGGCTCCTCGCTACATCAAGTGGGTAAACCAAAATCCAGGTCACCAGCAATGAGATAAGAGATGGTAATAAAGTTAGCCTTATTGCGATAACCACGAGCCTTTGCTTTTCCAGCTTGCAGCAGGCTATTAGTACCCTCCAAGAGACCGTTTGAAATGCGGCTGTTAAACCAACTTAGCACTCCTTCCCAGTGGCGTTTAATTGTTTTAGCAGCCTGAATCATCGGCTGCAGGCGGCAATGGGTTGCCCAAAAATACCACCGTTTGAGATGGGCTTCGCCACTTTCACGATCGGGCTGGGTAAAAAGATCCTGGAAGGCCAGCTTGACGCGATAGGCTCGCCCGGTTTTTAGATGGCAACGGCTAAGGGCCTCAATGCTTGCTTTTTGTGTACTGGTCAGGTTGGCAGGGTTCTTCAGCCATTGATAACGGGTCTTCTTCAAGAGGGCTGTCTCCTGGCTCTCCTGGCGTCGTACTTCATCAAGGGCCTGATTGATTATTTGCATGAGATGATAACGGTCTAAAACTATGGTGGCATTGGGGAGGTACTTGTCCTATATAGCAACAAATGATATTTGCCACTCAACCAAGATCCCTTTACACTTAAGGCAGGAAGGGTTACTGGC
>NZ_JAXGFQ010000048.1:0-10844 GCF_051020825.1 Moorella naiadis (nom. illeg.) | reverse complement strand
CATCCCGAGAGCGAGGTTTACCTCGCCGGGCCGGCGGTAGCCGCCGCCAGCGCCATCCAAGGCCGCATCGCCGCCCCGGAAGAAGATATATAAGGGTTACAGGAAAATATAGCATCTGCGGCAGGAGGAGGGCTGGAGGATACAGGCGCAAGGCGACTTAGGTTTGAGGCGCTAGCAAACTTAGCGAAGCTGAACCGCGGCAGCGGTGAACGGGATGGGGATCATAGCGCGCCTTTCAGAAACGAAAAGTAGCGCCCTCCATTAAGGTTGACCAAAGGGATGATAGCAAGCCACCTCCGCTGCCGCGGGAGGCTGAGCGCGAAGTTTGCTAGCCGAAAACCACCGGAGCCTAAGCCTGTACCCTCCAGCCCCTAGAAGCTAAAGAGCAGCCTCTGCCCGGGAAGTAACGGAAAGGATGATCCAGATGCTCATAGCAGGCAAATGCCACACCTTCGGCAACGACATCGACACCGATGCCATCATCCCGGCGCGGTATTTAAATACCACCGACCCCGGGGAACTGGCCCGGCACTGCATGGAAGACGCCGACCCCACCTTTGCCGGCCGGGTGAGAGCTGGGGAGATAATCGTCGCCGGGAAGAACTTCGGCTGCGGCAGCTCGCGGGAACACGCCCCGGTAGCCATCAAAGCCGCCGGGGTAGCGGCGGTCATCGCCGCCTCCTTTGCCCGCATCTTCTACCGCAACGCCATCAACATCGGCTTGCCCATCTTCGAGTCCCCGGCGGCAGCAGCGGGGATCCAGGCCGGCGACGAGGTCAAGATCGATGCTGAAAAGGGAGAAATCGTCAACTTGACCCGGGGTGCGACCTACCCGGTGGCTCCCTTCCCGCCCTTCATGCAGGAACTCATTACCGCCGGGGGACTGATGCCCTATGTGGCCAGGAAGGTGAAAGGGTGTTCTTAACTTAAATGGATAGAAATATAATTGCTATAGCCCTATTAAGTAGTTTGTTGTGGTTAATTATCTTGATTGGTAAAGCCTCGCTTGGCTGGGGCTACTTTTCCGTGATTATAGGACTTAATTTATTGTTCTTTGGTTATCTTTATTTTGTTTACCAGTACAGGTGGAAGCGATCCCTTATTACCCTGGGAGAGAGGATCAAGAAAATTTCCGACGGGCAGCTTATCTGGGAGGAACCACCCCGGGGAGGCCGGGAAATCCAGGCCCTGGTGACAGCCTTTAAAGAATTCTTCTGGCAATACCGGCAGGTGTTGGGCCGGTTTTATGCCACTGGCGAGCAATTAAACCTTTGCGCTACCCAGCTGGCCGAAGGCATTGACAATATTAAACTGGCGGCCCACGAGGTCTCCCAGGTTATAGAGAGCATGGCCGGTGGCGCCGATAAACAGGCCCAAGCGGCAGGAGTCGTTCTCAACGCCGCCGAGGAAGGAGTGGAGCAGGGGCAAAAAACTAGCGCCGGGGCTGGGGAGGCCGCCGGCCTGGTCCGGGATACCAGGGCTAACCTGGAGTCATTAAGTGACGTTTTACATACCCTGCTGGAACATATTGAGAATACGGCTATCACCAACCAGCAGGCCAGCAGCAGGATTAAGGAATTACAGCAACAGGCCCAACAAATAACGGCGATCATTGAGCTGGTGAGCAACATAGCAGCCCAGACCAACCTCCTGGCTTTAAACGCGGCCATTGAAGCGGCCCGGGCTGGGGAACAGGGGCGGGGCTTCGCCGTCGTCGCCGAAGAGGTGCGGAAGCTGGCCGAGAGTTCCGCCCAAGCAGCCGCAGAGATTAATAGTGTCATAACAATTATTGCCCGAGAAATAGAAACTATCAGTACCCAGATTGAAGCCGCCAATAGCGCCGCGGCCCAGAACCTGGCTACCGGCCGGGCGGCCAGGGAATCCCTGGCCACCACCAACCGGGCGATGGTCGCGGCTGAAAAAGCCATGGCGACAATTCTAACCGCAGCGGCTTCCCAACAGGAACAGGAAAACAGAATCAAGGCCCTGGCCGGCGATGTGGCCATGGTTTCCCAGAATACGGCGGCGGCCGCTGAGGAGTGCGCCGCCGGGATGGAAGAGCAATCAGCCTCCCTGGATGAACTGGCCGGCACTGGCTGGCAATTGCAAGAAATGGCCGGGCAGTTACAGGAGCTTGTCGCCAGGTACGGTGGCGTAAGTGAATTAGATGTCCATATTCAGGATCGCGTTCGGGACGCCTTGGCCTATCTAGAGAAGGTCGCTGCTGATCAGCGGGTAATGGCCATGGAGGACCAGCAACACCAGGAGGCATTACCGGAGTACTATAGCCGCAACCCTGTTTTTGAGGCGTTAATAAGCGCCGATAAAAACGGAAAGGTTATCTTTAACACCAACACTGCTTCCACCGTCACAGACTTTTCCTTCCGCACCTGGTTCCGGGAAGCCATTAACGGGAAGCCCTTTGTTTCCAAAGTGTACATATCCGCAATAACGAGTAAATTAATCGTTACCCTGGCCGTACCGATTAAAAAAACCACTGGCGAGGTTGCCGGTACCCTCTGCGGCGGCCTGATGCTCGAGTGAAGGCTTTTTCCGCCCCTTGACGCCCATGCCATAGCATGCTAAACTTAAAGACACATAACTTAGCAGGTTAAATCCAGTGACGGGGAAAAGTAGGCTGTGGTGGACTGCCCAGCGAGCCGGTGGTAGTGGGAGACCGGCCAGGAGGCCAGGGTTGAAGTTCGCCCCGGAGGAGCAGGCTGAAGGCCGGTGAAAGGCCGGCTGGGTAGGCCGTGCCGGAACTCCCACCGTTACCAGGGAGGGGGTATCGGAAGAGATACCAGCGGAAGGTTAGCGACCTTGTACCGTCGTATGCCATACAACCACCAGTGTTCTGTTGCGGCCCAGGCAACCGGCGGGCGACCTTCCTGCAGTCCCTTTTCCCGTACCTTATAATGAGCGGGCTGTTTTGTTGCAGCCAATCAGGGTGGTACCACGGGTATAACTCCTCGTCCCTTGCGGGACGGGGAGTTTTTAATTTTACATGGGAGGCTTAGCAATGATCATCGTCATGAAGCCGGGGGCGACCCGGGAACAGATCGCAGCGGTGAGTGAACGCCTGGTAGAGCTGGGCTTTAAGACCCACCCCATCTACGGCCAGGAAAAGACCGTCATCGGCGCCATCGGCGACAAGAAGGCCTTGAGTTCCGAGGCCCTCATCAACCTTCCCGGCGTCGAGAAGATCGTCCCGATCATGAAACCCTACAAACTGGTCAGCCGTGAACTCAAGGATACCCCGACCATCGTCCGCCTGGGCGCCGTCCCGGTGGGGGGACGCGGCCTGGTGGTCATGGCCGGCCCCTGCGCCGTGGAGAGCGAGGAACAGCTCCTGGAGGCAGCCCGGGCCGTCAAGGCCGCTGGGGCCCAGGTCCTGCGCGGCGGCGCCTTCAAACCCCGGACCTCCCCCTATGCCTTTCAGGGCCTGGAAGAAGAGGGCCTGAAGATGCTGGCCCGGGTGCGGGAGGAGACAGGGATGCCCTTTGTCACCGAGGCCGTGGACACCCGGGATGTACCCTTGGTGGCCGAGTACGCCGACGCCATCCAAATCGGCGCCCGCAACATGCAGAACTTCCGCCTTCTGCAGGAAGCCGGGGCTACCGGCAAACCTATCCTCCTGAAGCGGGGCCTGGCGGCGACCATCGAGGAGTGGCTCATGGCGGCCGAGTACATCCTGGACAGCGGTAACCCCAATGTCATCCTGTGCGAACGGGGTATCCGCACTTTTGAAACGGCCACCCGCTTCACCCTGGACCTGGCGGCCGTGGCTGTGGTCAAGGAAAACTCCCACCTGCCCGTTATCGTCGACCCTAGCCACAGCACTGGCAGCTGGCGCCTGGTCCTGCCCATGGCCCGGGCCGCTGTGGCCGCCGGCGCCGATGGCCTTCTTATTGAAGTCCACCCCGACCCGGCGCGGGCCCTTTGCGACGGCCCTCAGTCCCTGCACCCGGAGACCTTTGACCGGCTCATGGGTGAACTGGCGCCGGTGGCCCTGGCCGTCGGCCGCGGCCTGGCCCCCACCGGTCTCTTCCTGGAACAGGTAGCCACCCTTTAAATTGTAACTGCAGCCCCCCCTGCCGGAGGCTGCTTTTTATAGGGAATAACTTCCACGACAGGTATAAATAGCAACGAGAATTGTTAAATTATCGTTAAAAATAAAAAGGAGATCAGTCTTTTCTGGAGAATTATAAGCCCTAAGGACCCCATAAAATCCCGAAAGGATGTGCATGGCTTGAAGAAGGACGTACTGGTAAGGGTTAGGGGCACCCAGACCAACGAGCTGGGGGAGCAGGACTCCATCGAGCTGATTACCGAGGGTCGCTTCTTCATCCGGGACCAACACTACTACATCCTTTATAACGAGACCTATCTATCGGGAATGGAGGGCACCACAACAACTTTAAAGGTGGAACCCCGGCGGGTGACATTGAACCGCATGGGCACGGCGGAACAGAAAACCACCTTCGAGACGGGGATTTTAAACGCTGGTTTTTATGTCACTCCTTATGGAACCATGAGGATCAGCGTTTTGCCGTCAAAGGTAGAAGTCGACTTGACAGAGCAAGGCGGAAGTATTAATCTAGAGTATGAATTACAGCTCGGTCAGGAGAAAGTCAGCGACAACCAGCTGCAGATCACCGTTGAGCATTTAGAGAGTTACGCTTAAGGAAAGTTGCCGACCCGTTGTTTTTTCAGAGGGGAAAAGGAGTACAGTCAGGTCGTGAATTTAGTACAAGAAACAAAAAGGCGGCTGGCGGCGGCATTGGCAGATGCTGCCGCCGCAGCCCGGGCAGCCGGCGAAATCAATTATGATGAGCTGCCCGATTTTGTATTGGAGACGCCGCGGGATAAAACTCACGGCGACTTTGCTGCTAACCTGGCTTTATTGCTGGCCAGACAGGCACGGCAGTCGCCCCGGAACGTAGCGGCAGCCCTTGTGCGGCACCTGGAAAGGCCGCAACCCGGCGTGGCCAGAGTGGAAGTGGCCGGACCGGGCTTTATTAATTTTACCCTGAATAACCAGTGGCTGCTGCCGGTACTCCCTGCTGTCCTGGCCGAGGACGACCAGTACGGCTGGTCCAATATCGGCCAGGGGGCCAGGGTCCAGGTGGAGTTTGTCAGCGCCAACCCCACCGGGCTCCTGCATATGGGTAACGCCCGCGGTGCCGCCCTGGGGGACAGCATTGCCAACCTCCTGACGGCAGTGGGCTACGACGTAACCCGCGAATTCTATATCAACGACGCGGGCAACCAGATCGAGAATTTCGGCCTTACCCTGGAGGCCCGTTACCTTCAGGCCCTGGGCCAGGAAGCGGCCATTCCTGAAGACGGCTACCACGGGGAAGACCTCATTGCCACCGTCAGGCGCTTTATCGAGAAATACGGGGATAAATACCTGGACACCGACCCGGCCTTAAGGCGGGAGATGCTGGTCCGCTTTGCCCTGGAAGAAAAACTGGCCGCTATCCGCCGGGTCCTGGAGGACTTCGGCGTCACCTACGACGTCTGGTTCAGCGAGCAGTCCCTCCATGACTCCGGCGCCGTAGCCCGGGCTATGGCCGACCTGGAAAAGGCCGGATATATTTATGAAAAGGACGGAGCGCTCTGGTTCCGGGCCACTGAATTCGGCGACACTAAAGACGAAGTAGTGGTGCGCCAGAACGGTATCCCCACTTACTTCGCTGCCGACATTGCTTACCACCGCAATAAATTTGAACGCGGCTTTGAGCGGGTGATCAACGTCTGGGGCGCCGACCACCACGGCCATGTCGCCCGCCTTAAAGGGGCCATCCAGGCCCTAGGTTACGACCCCCGTCGCCTGGAGGTCGTCCTCATGCAGCTGGTGCGCCTTTACCAGGGCGGCGAGATCCTGCGGATGTCCAAACGTACCGGCCAGTACATCACCCTAGAGGAGCTTATTGAAGAGGTCGGCCGGGATGCGGCCCGCTATTTCTTCGTTATGCTGAACAGCGACAGCCACCTGGAGTTTGACCTGGACCTGGCCCGCTCCCAGTCGGCGGACAACCCGGTCTACTACGTCCAGTATGCCCACGCCCGTATCTGCAGTATCCTGCGCCTGGCCGGGGAGCGGGGCATAGAAATACCGCCGGCCCGGGACGCCCGGTTAGAGCTTCTCCAGGACCCGGCTGAGATTGAGTTAATCAAGCAAATCGCCGCCTGGCCGGACACCGTGGCTGGAGCGGCCCTGGCCCTGGAGCCCCACCGCCTGACGCGTTTCGCCCATGACCTGGCCAGCCTGTTTCATAGTTTTTACACCAACTGCCGGGTCCTGGCCGACGACCCCGAGATCCGCAAGGCGCGGCTGGTGCTGGTGGAGGCGACCCGGATCACCCTGCGCAATGTCCTGAACCTCCTGGGGGTCACCGCCCCGGAGAGGATGTAGTTATTTTAAGTCGGAGGAAAAATATGCCTGCCAAGTTTATTTTCGTCACCGGCGGTGTCACCTCTTCCCTGGGGAAGGGTATAACCGCCGCTTCTTTAGGTAGACTCCTGAAAAGCCGGGGCCTGAAGGTGGCCATCCAGAAGTTCGACCCCTATATCAATATTGACCCCGGCACCATGAGCCCTTACCAGCACGGCGAGGTCTTCGTTACCGACGACGGCGCCGAAACGGACCTGGACCTGGGCCATTACGAGCGCTTCATCGACATCAGCCTCACCAAGGCCAGCAACGTCACCGCCGGTAAAGTATACTGGTCCGTCATCTCCAAGGAACGCCGCGGCGACTTCCTGGGCGGTACCGTCCAGGTGATTCCCCACATCACCAATGAAATCAAAGAGCGCCTCTACCGGGTAGCCGAGGAGAGCGACCCGGATGTCGTCATCACCGAGATCGGTGGCACCGTGGGCGACATCGAATCCCTGCCCTTCCTGGAAGCCATCCGCCAGATGAAGAGTGACATCGGCCGCGACCGCGTCCTTTACATCCACGTCACCCTGGTTCCCTACCTGCGGGCCGCCCGCGAGGCCAAAACCAAGCCCACCCAGCACAGCGTCAAGGAGTTGCGCAGTATCGGCATCCAGCCGGATATCATCGTCTGCCGGACGGAGCGCCCCTTCCCCCGGGAAATGGAAGAGAAGATCGCCCTCTTTTGCGATATCGACCCCGATGCCGTCATCCAGGCCTGGGATGCGGATTCCATTTATGAAGTCCCCCTGATGATGGAGAAGGAGGGCCTGGACAGCATCGTCGTCGAGCGGCTGAAGTTAAACTGCGGCCCGGCGCAAATGGATGACTGGCGGGCCATGGTGGAGCGGTTGCAGCATATCACCGGGCACCTGGAGATCGCCCTAGTGGGGAAATACGTCACCTTGCCCGACGCCTACCTGAGCGTGGTGGAATCCCTGCGCCACGCTGGTATGTACCATAATGTGCAGGTAGATATCCGCTGGGTTTACTCGGCTGACCTGGAGCGGGGCAATCAAGAACAGCTCCAGGGGGTGGCCGGCATCCTGGTGCCCGGGGGCTTCGGCGACCGGGGCATTGAGGGTAAGATCGTCGCCGCCCGTTATGCCCGGGAGCACGGCATACCCTTCCTGGGCATCTGCCTGGGGATGCAGCTGGCGGTAGTCGAGTTCGCCCGCCATGTCTGCGGCCTGGAAGAGGCCAACAGCTCCGAGTTCAACCCGGAGACACCTCACCCGGTCATCGACCTGCTGCCGGAGCAAAAGGAGATTGCCGACAAGGGCGGCACCATGCGCTTGGGGCTCTATCCCTGCCGGCTGCAACCCGGCACCCGGGCCTACCAGGCTTATAAGGAGGCCGTAATTTACGAGCGCCACCGCCACCGTTACGAATTCAACAATAACTACCGGGCTGAACTGACGGTCAGGGGCCTGGTAATCAGCGGCACCTCCCCGGACGACCGCCTGGTGGAGATTATCGAGCTGGCCGATCACCCGTGGTTCGTAGCCTGCCAGTTCCACCCGGAATTCAAGTCCCGGCCCAACCGGCCTCATCCCCTTTTCCGGGACTTCATTGGCGCCGCCTGCCGGCGGGCCGGGGGAGGTAAAGCCTGATGGCTGTAGGCAAGACAACCCGAAGAGGTGGGGCGTAATGGCTACCAGGCAGGCCCGGTTAATCGGGCCGGATGAGGAAAAGGCCTTTGATGCCTTTATAGCCGGTCACCCCAAAGGCCACTTCCTCCAGTCTTACGGCTGGGGAGAGGTCAAGGCGGCCACCGGTTGGCGGCCCCTGCGCCTGATCCTGGAAGAGGAGGGCCGGATCATCGCCGCCGCCAGCCTGCTACGGCGACAACTACCCTATATCCAGAAAGCGATCCTTTACTCTCCCCGGGGGCCGGTGGTGGACTTTCACGACACCGACCTTTTTAGTGAACTTCTGGCGGCCATCGGCCGGGTGGCACGCCAGGAAGGGGCCATCCTGTTAAAAATCGACCCCGATATACCCGAGGGGGATAGCCAGGTCAAGACCCTCCTCCGGGAGAAGGGCTTTCGCCTGGCTACCGGCGGCGCCGGCTTTGACGGCGTCCAGCCCCGCCACGTCTTCCGCCTGGATATAACTCCGCCCCTGGAGGAGCTCCTGGCCAATATGCACGGCAAGACCAGGTATAACATCCGCCTGGCCGAGAAAAAAGGGGTAACCATTAAAGAAGATTGCACCCTGGAGGACCTGCCGGTTTTCTATGAGATTTTAAAAGAAACCACCCTGCGGGACCGCTTTCTGGTCCGTTCCTACGGCTACTTTGAAACCATGTGGCGGGAGATGGTGGCGCGGGGCTACGCCAAACTCTTCCTGGCCCTCTACCAGGGGGAACCCATCGCTGGCACCCTGGCCTTTATCATGGGGGATAAGGCCTGGTACCTCTACGGCGCCTCCAGCAACCGCCACCGCAACGTCATGCCCAATTACCTGCTGCAGTGGACTATGATCCGCTGGGCCAAAGAACAGGGCTGCACCATGTACGACTTCCGGGGCGTGCCCGGCATTCTCGCTGAAAGCAACCCCCTTTACGGCCTCTACCGCTTCAAAAAGGGTTTTAACGGCGAATTCACCGCGTTTGTCGGCGAGTACGATCTGGTTTACGCCCCCTTCTACTACTGGCTCTGGCAGACCCTCCTGCCCCTCTACTCCCAGGGCTTCCGCCGCCTGCTTTTTTGGCGTAAAGCCCGGGGAGAACAAGACCGGCAGGCCGACAGTGAATAAAAGAGAGGTGAAGCCCATGGACCTGGATAACATCACCCGGCTGGTAGGGCCGCGCTGGATTACCATTGAGGCTACCGCCCTGGAACACAACCTGCGGGCCGTCCGGACCCTGCTCCAGCCTGGCACCCGCCTGCTGGCGGTAGTCAAAGCCGACGCCTATGGCGCCGGGGCCGTGGCCGTAGCCCGGGTCCTGGAGGCAGCCGGGGCCGACTATCTTGGGGTGACTACCCTGGCCGAGGGCCTGGAGTTACGCCGCGCCGGGCTGAACCTGCCCATTCTCCTCATGAGCCCCCTCCTGCCGGCAGAGTTGCCAGACGCTATTGCCGCTGATCTGACCCTGAGTATCAGCAGCCGGGCGGGGGCCGAAGCAACGGCCGCAGCCGCCGCAATGGCCGGACGGCAGGCCCGGGTTCACCTTAAGGTCGAGACCGGCCTGCAACGCACCGGTCTGGAGCCGGACGCAGTAGCCCCCCTGGCGACAGAGATGGCCAGCTGGCCTGCCATCCAGCTGGAGGGTATCTATAGCCACCTGGCCGAGGCCACCAGCCCCGCCTCCGCCGGCAGGCAGCTGGAGTGTTTCCGTTCCGTCCTGGCGGCTCTAGACGAAAGAGGGATTACCATCCCTTTAAAACATATTTGCAATAGCTCCGGGATTTTATACCACCCGGAGATGCACCTGGATATGGTTCGTGCCGGCACCCTCCTTTACGGCCAGTTTCCCTACCGGGCCCCCCGCCGGGGCTTAGAATTACATGATACCTGGCAGTTCACCGCCCGGATCCTCTTTATCCACGATGTCGCCGCCGGCACCCCGGTGGCTTACGGCGGCGACTATGTAGTTAAAAAGGCCACCCGCCTGGCCGTCATTCCCCTGGGTTATGCCGACGGCTTCAGCCTGACGGCCGTCGCCCGGCCGAAGAATTTGAACGACCTGGCCCGCTACCTAGTTAAGACCGTTCTGGCCTACCTGGGCCGGGGCGGGGGCGAAGGCACTACTGTAACCATTGCCGGCCGGCCGGCCCCGGTGGTAGGCCGGGTCGGCATGCAGCTAACAATGGTCGATGTCGGCCACCTGCCGGAGGCGACCGTCGGCCAGGCCGTCACCGTCGACCTGCGCCGGCCGACGGCCAGTACCCGCCTGCCGCGGGTGTACTGCCACGCGGGACAACCCTACCTGGTACGGACCACGGCCGGGGAGCTTATCCCGGCTACTGAGGGACGTTTGTCATCGGGTACATCGGGTACAAATAATGCAATCTAAAAAAATAAAATGAAGGAGCAGGAATCTGGCAACAGTTACCGAATATTTAAATACAGCGAAGAGCAAGCGAAAAAGCGGAGCGGTAAAAAAGGGGGTATTAAGGCCACTGGAACCGGAGGTGAGCTGGTCTGACGGGTAAAAAGGTAATGGTGATTGATGACCAGCCCGGTGTACGTCGTTTAATCGCTGAGGCTCTAAAAGTAGCAGGCTTTACTGTCACAGCAGCGACCGATGGCCAGGAGGCCCTCGAAAAGATCGTCCTGGAAGAACCCTCTCTGGTCATCCTGGATATGAAGATGCCGGGTATGAATGGCCTGGACTTTCTCCAGGAGCTACGGCGACGATTTATAGCCCTGCCCGTGATTGTTATTACAGCCT
>NZ_JAXGFQ010000047.1:0-11068 GCF_051020825.1 Moorella naiadis (nom. illeg.) | reverse complement strand
GGGTATGAATGGCCTGGACTTTCTCCAGGAGCTACGGCGACGATTTATAGCCCTGCCCGTGATTGTTATTACAGCCTACAATGAGCTCGAGCTGACTGAACAGGCCGGTAGGTACGGGGTGAGTTGTTACCTGCAGAAACCCTTTGACATCCAGGAGCTTTACCGGCTGGTACAACAGGCTTTAGCGACACGGTATGCCCGTTGCCAGGTTGCGGGTTGACAGGCAAGGGTTACGGTAGTTTACAGGGGCTGCGAAAAGCAGCCCTTTAAAATTAAAGGGGAGCAGGAATCCGGACCCTGACGGCGAATATGGAGGGGGTAAGGAGGAAAGGGTATGCTTATCCCCACCACCACTGTTGTGGCTTTGCGCTGCCCATCCTGCGGCCGGTTGGAATTCCGCGGCCTTTCCCTCTTCAGCCTTTCCGGGGATCGCACCTGGCAGCTGGAGTGCAGCTGCGGTATGGTCCTTTTAACCATCGGCACCGGGCGGGGGAGGAACTTCTGGCTGCAGTACCACTGCGGTATGTGCGATAATATGCATCTGGCCTATTATCACCGCCGGGAAATCTGGTCCCCGGAGCTTTTAACCCTGACCTGCAGGGAAACCGACCTGGAGGTGGGGTTTATCGGACCCCGGGAGCAGGTGCAGCGGGCAGTCCAACACCACGATCGCTCCCTGGCGGAAATGGCCGAAGACCTGGGCCTTAGTGGCTATTTTGAAGAACCCGATACCATGTACCAGTTGTTGGCCCTGGTTTTCCAGCTGGCCGAAAGCGGTCACGTTCATTGCGGTTGTGGGAATGATAATATTGAGGTTGAGATTTTCCCTGGCCACTTGCAACTGCGCTGCGACTCCTGCGGGGCGGAAAAAATCCTGCCGGCTGGCAATATGGCCGATCTGGACCAGCTGGTGGGGCTAAAGGAGATTCTCCTCCCCGGTCATGTGGTCAGGGACTCCCTGCCAGGCCAGACCAGGCACCGGCCCCGGCAAACCCAGAAATCCCCGGTATGAACCATTGTTAACCCAGAGAAAATAAACCAGGTAGAATCTATTTTCCGAGGAAGCCACCATGGGGGGGGCTAACGCTCCCCCACAACGAACTATGAAAATGTAAGCATCGTAGGAGGGTTGAGGCAGGTTCCCGGAGGGCGCCTTGGCGCTTAGTTCAGAAGAACGAGGCCGGCTGAGGAACAGCGTGGCCGAGTGTCCGAGGCCCGAAGGGCCGAGTTAAGGCCACGCCCGAAGCCGGCCGAGTTCGATACAAGTATAATGGCGCCACCAGCGCCTGAAGGGAACCTGCCTCAACCCGAGAAGCGTACTGACATCAGTATCCATTTTTGGGAGAAGTCTATTTTCGGAAAAGGAGTTGAGTCTATGCCGTTAGTTACTCTGGCCGAAGTCCTGCAGGCGGCCGATGCCGGCGGCTACGCCGTCGGGGCCTTCAACTGCAACAACATGGAGATCGTTCAGGCCATCATCAATGCCGCTGCTGCCGCAGGAGCGCCGGTAATCATCCAAGCCAGCCAGGGAGCCATCAAATACGCCGGCCTGGAGTACATAACCTCCCTGGTGCGTACGGCCGCCAGCCAGGTACCGGTACCGGTGGTCCTGCACCTGGACCACGGCACTGACTTTAACCAGGTCCTGCGTTGCCTGCGGGCCGGTTTTACCTCGGTGATGCTCGACGGTTCCAAATATCCCCTGGAGGAGAATATCACTTTAACTAGAAAGGTCGTCGAGATCGCCCATGCCATGGGCGCCTCGGTGGAGGGGGAACTGGGCCGCATTGGCGGCACGGAAGAGCAGATCAAAGTCTCCGAACGTGAAGCCACCATGACCGACCCGGAGGAAGCCCAGCGCTTCGCCCAGGAGACAGGTGTCGACGCCCTGGCCATTGCCATCGGCACGGCCCACGGGCGCTACCACGGCACTCCCAAATTGGATTTTGACCGCCTGGCGGCCATCGACCGTCTGGTGCCGACGCCCATTGTCCTCCACGGCTCTTCCGGAGTCCCGGACGACGACATCCGCCGCGCCGTTGAACGGGGTGTCCGTAAAATCAATATCGATACCGATATCCGTATCGCCTTTGTCGAGGCCACCCGGGCTGCCCTGGCGGCCAACCCCGACGAGATCGACCCGCGTAAGGTCCTGGGCCCAGCCAGGGAAGCCGCCATGAAGGTCATCAGCCACAAGATGCAGGTCTTCGGCTGCGCTGGCAAGGCAGCCGGACGGTAAGATCAAGGCACTGATCCTCAACCGCCTTTGTCGCTGTTTTTCCGGGCTGGGCTTCCGGCTGCTGAGCAGCACCGGGCCAGACCGGAGGCTGCATATTTCTTCGCCGGTATGAAAACCTAATGGTGTGCACCAGAAGGAGGTGGAGGAATATGGCAGGGATTAAGTGCGGTGTTGAAGAGTGCTACTACTGGGACAATATGGCCTGTACCGCCGATTCGATTGAAGTCAGGTCCAGCGGGGATCGCAAGGTTGTCAATTCTGACGGTACAGCGTGCCATACCTTCCGCCCGAAGAAGAAGTAACCCTTCCGGGCCTGAAGAGAGCCCCGCGGCCCACCCGCCGGGCTCTTTTCCTGCCACCTGAATGCAAGGCTGCTGCCCCTACTGGTAATTAACGCCCCCGGCAGATACTTTTTCCATCCCGGCAGGATTTTCCCCTACCGATGCTGAATATCTTAATAGCTCTTACTAGCGGAGAACGCCGGCGACCATGTCCTGGTAACGCGGCGCGGTGAATCTTTCAATAACTCTTGCTGGAGGTGTCTTGTTGTGCGAATTTTTATTGATACCGCCAATGTCGCAGAGATTAAGGCAGCCAACGATCTGGGTATAATTGCAGGTGTAACCACCAATCCGTCCCTTATCGCCCGGGAAGGGCGTAACTTCCGGGAGGTAGTTACAGAGATCGCGGCCATCGTGGACGGACCCATCAGCGCCGAAGTAGTCAGCACCCAGGCCCCGGCCATGGTAGCTGAAGGGATTGAACTGGCGGCCATTCACCCCAACATTGTCATCAAGATCCCCATGATCGCCGAGGGCCTCAAGGCAGTCAAGGAGTTATCCGCCCGCGACATTAAAACCAACGTGACCCTGGTGTTTTCCGCCAACCAGGCCCTCCTGGCAGCCCTGGCGGGAGCGACTTACGTCAGCCCTTTTGTCGGCCGCCTGGATGACATCAGCCACGATGGTATGCAGGTCATCGCCGATATTGTACCCATTTTTGCCCAGTATGGTTTTAAGACCCAGGTCATCGCCGCCAGCATCCGCCACCCCCTTCACGTCCTGGAGGCAGCCCGCCTGGGCGCCGATATCGCCACCGTTCCCTACCAAGTCATCATGCAGATGCTGAAGCATCCCCTTACAGACGCCGGCCTGGCCAGATTCCTGGCGGACTGGGAAAAGGTCAAGGATCAATAAGCCGTATCCCACCTGCCGCCGGGCCTGAATACGGAGGTTTATGCTATTTGAATACGGCTGAACTAGAAAGCAAGACCATGGTGGAGCTCTACCGGATGGCCCGCGAGTTAAATTTAAGCGGCTATTCCCGGATGCGCAAGAAAGAGCTCGTTTTTGAGATTGCCAAGGCCCTGGCCCAGCAAGAACAGAAAGAACACCGGGAGGAAGCCAGGGAAGAACAGCTCCAGGCACAGGGTATCCTGGAGATACTGCCGGATGGCTACGGGTTTTTAAGGCCCTTCGGCTACCTGGCCAGCGGTGACGATATCTATATCTCCCCGTCCCAGATCCGCCGTTTCGACCTGCGCACCGGGGACAAGGTGGCCGGGCAGGTGCGGCCACCCCGGGATAACGAACGGTTTTTTGCCCTCCTGCGGGTCGAAAGGGTCAACGGGGAGAATCCGGAAACAGCGGCGGAACGCCTGCACTTTGACGCCCTGACCCCCATCTATCCTGCCGAACGCTACACCCTGGAAACAGCCAACGGCGACTCTTCAGCCCGGATTATCGACCTGATTGCCCCCATTGGCAAGGGCCAGCGGGCCCTCATCGTTTCCCCCCCTAAGGCCGGCAAGACTGTCCTGCTCAAAAAGATCGCCAACGCCATCAAGACCAATTACCCCTCCGTCGAACTGATGATCCTTCTAATCGACGAGCGCCCGGAGGAAGTTACCGACATCGAGCGTTCCGTCCGGGGCGAGGTGATCAGTTCCACCTTTGACGAGCTGCCCGAAAATCACGTCAAGGTGGCCGATATGGTCCTGGAGCGGGCCAAACGCCTGGTGGAGCATAAAAAAGACGTTGTTGTCCTCCTGGACAGCATCACCCGCCTCGCCCGGGCCCACAACCTGGTTGTTCCCCCCAGCGGCCGTACCCTGTCGGGCGGCGTCGACCCTACCGCCCTTTATAAACCCAAACGCTTCTTTGGTGCCGCCCGGAATATCGAGGAAGGGGGCAGCCTGACCATCGTCGCCACAGCCCTCATCGAAACGGGTAGCCGCATGGATGAGGTTATTTTCGAGGAATTTAAAGGCACCGGCAATATGGAGCTTATCCTGGACCGGCGCCTGGCCGAGCGGCGGATCTTCCCGGCCATTGACGTTAAACGCTCCGGTACCCGGCGGGAGGAACTGCTCCTCAGCCGAGAGGAACTGGACCTGGTCTGGAACTTCCGGCGGGTGAGCAGCGGCATGGGCCCGGTGGAGGTCGCCGAGGCCATGCTCGACGCCATGAAGAAGACCAAGAGCAACCAGGACCTCCTACGGGCCCTGCCGGCTTTATTTCCCCGGGAACACTGATCGCCGCATCGAGGCGCCTCTCCACCGGTACCTTTCAGCCTAGAAGTTGCACCCGGAAACCCCGGTAATGGGTTCCGGGTATATTTTTGTTAGCGCCTGGCTAAAATAATGGCTAAATGGCAACCAAGCCATTATCTGACAAAGGCCTGTGAACAGGAGTGAATTAGCATGCTGTCAAAAAAGATGGCGGTAACCCTGGTCCTGACGTTAGCCATGCTGGCTACCGGTCCGGGTGTCCTGCCGGCCCGGGCGGCCGTCATCGATGATTTACAGCAGGTGGCAACGACCATGGCCCCGGCAGAATACCAGCAACTGGCGAGCCGGGTCAACAGCTATACCCGTATCTACCGGGTGGAGGAAGGCGATACCCTGGAACGCCTGGGACGCCGTTTCCAGGCCGATCCGGAGCTCATCGCGGTCATGAACGACCTGGAGCCCGGGGCCGCCCTGACAGCGGGGCAGTTTCTGGTCCTGCCCCATATGGCGGACCAGACCTATACGGTTACCGCGGGCGACACCCTTTGGAGTATTGCCCGGCGTTACAGCGTCGATGCCGGCCAGTTGGCGGCCGCCAACGGCATTGCCGATTCCCACAATCTCCGGGTGGGTACCATCCTGACCATTCCTGGCTCCCCGGCTGTGGCGGCAGTAAGACCGGCTGTAAGCCTGGCCGCGCGGAGCATAGACTTAAAGCCGGCAGCTTTCCTGGTCTGGCCCCTTATCGGGGCCATTACCTCCGGCTTTGGCTGGCGGGGTAGTGAATTTCACCACGGCCTGGATATCGCCGGTAACCTGGGGGATAAGATCCGGGCCGCCCTGGCCGGTACAGTAGTTTTATCCGGCTGGGGTAACAGCATCTACGGCCAGATGGTGAAAATCGATCATGGTAACGGCCTGGAGACGGTTTACGCCCATACCTCCCGGAATCTGGTGCAGACAGGGGAGTACGTCCAGGCTGGTCAAGTCATCGCGGAAGTTGGGGCGACAGGCAACGCTACCGGTCCCCACCTCCACTTTGAGGTCCGGGAAAAGGGCAGAGCCATCAACCCCGAGGTTTTCTTAACCAGGTAAAGGGCCGGGCCACCGGCCTTTTTTATTGGTTGCAGGAACCGGTCCGCAAAATTTTTGCTGGAGGAGTAACCCCTGGCCCTTTGCACCGGCCCGGCTTTCGTGTTATACTAGTAAGAGTTTGATTCTCTTGCGGAGGTGAAGGGCCGTGAAACCCGATATTCATCCTAATTATGGCCCGGCCAGGATTATCTGCGCCTGCGGTAACGTAATCGAAACCCGTTCGACGAAGAAAGATATCCGGGTGGAAATATGTTCCCAATGCCATCCCTTTTACACCGGCGGCCGGCAGCGGGTAGTCGAGCGTGGCGGCCGGATTGAGCGATTCCGGCAAAAGTATGGACGCTAGGACCAAAGGGCGGAGCCGCGGGCTCTGCTTTTTCCTATGGGCCCAGGGGGCAGAGCCCCAGTACGGCGGCCAGGCCGTCATCGAGGGGGTCATGATGCGCGGGCCGCGGAAAACGGCCGTGGCTATCCGTAAACCAAACGGCGCGTTGCTGGTGGAGGCTGAAGCCAATACCTCCATTACCAGCAGGTACCCTTTTTTGAAACTCCCCCTGTTACGGGGCGTGGTGGCCTTATTTGAATCCTTAATCCTAGGTATTCGTTACCTTACCTTTTCGGCCAACCAGGCTTTAGATGAAGAAGAGGAAGAGGAGGAACTGAGTACCAGAGACCTGGTCCTGACAGTTGCTTTTGCCCTGGCGATGGCTATCGGCTTCTTCGTCCTCCTGCCGGCCGGGGCAGCCCTGGTTCTCCGCAATTATTTATCCATCTTTTGGCAAAACGTTGTGGAGGGGCTGTTACGGATGCTCCTTTTTTTGGGTTATGTCATCGCCATCGGCCGGGTGCAGGATATCCAGCGGGTTTTCCAGTACCACGGCGCCGAGCACAAGGTGATCAACGCCCTGGAAGCCGGCGAGGACCTAAGGGTGGAGAATGTCCGCCCCTACCCGACCCTGCATCCTCGTTGCGGTACCAGCTTTTTGTTACTGGTCCTGATCCTGACTATAGTCTTTTTCTCTTTTATCGGCCGGGGTGGGATTGCCTGGCGCCTGGCCTCCCGGCTGGTATTTTTACCGGTGGTGGCCGGCATTGCCTATGAACTGTTAAAATTTACCGGCCGCCACCTAGATGTCCCCTGGGTGCGGGTTATAGCAGCCCCGGGCCTGTGGTTACAGAAACTGACTACCCGGGAGCCTGACGACGGCATGCTGGAGGTAGCCCTGGCGGCCCTGGCCGCCGCCCGGGACGACGGCCCACCGGTAGAACCGTCTCCTGAGGAGAGCCCTTCGAGCCCTTCATAGGGACTGTCGCCCCCGCTACGAGAACACGAAAATGTTTGCTGAAGGGGGGTGACGGGTACAGGCGGAAGGCGACTTGGCTCGAGGCGTCAGATACTTCCGCGAAGCCGATAGCCTCGGCGGCGGTGAACGGGATCGTCATAGAAGCGGAGTGATGTGGCATGCTGGAAAAACTAGAGCAGATTGAAGCCAAATACGAAGAACTGGGCCGCCTGATGAGCGACCCGGAGGTTATCAGCGACCCGGAGCAGTTACAGAAACACGCCCGGGCCCACGCGGCCCTGGAGGATATAGTCACCACCTTTCGCCAGTTCCGCCAGGTCAACAACGAGTTGGAGGAAGATAAGGCCATGCTGGCGGAAGAAAAGGACCCTGAGTTCCAGGAATTCCTTAAATCCGAGATTGAACGCCTGACCGGGGAACAGGAACGCCTGGAACAGGAACTAAAGATTCTCCTCCTGCCCCGGGACCCCAATGATGAAAAGGATATCATCATGGAGATCCGGGCCGGGGCCGGGGGCGAGGAAGCGGCCCTCTTTGCCGGGGACCTCTTCCGTATGTACCAGCGCTACGCTGAGAAAAAACGCTGGCGGACGGAGGTTATCGACTCCCATCCCACCGAGTTGGGGGGCTTTAAAGAGATCGTCTTCCAGATCGAAGGCCAGGGGGTTTACAGCCGCTTGAAGTTTGAGAGCGGCGTCCACCGGGTGCAGCGCATCCCGACCACGGAATCCGGCGGGCGGATTCATACCTCTACTGCCACAGTGGCCGTGTTACCCGAGGCCGAAGAGGTAGATGTGGAGATCAAGCCCGAGGATTTACGGATCGACATCTTTTGTTCCAGCGGGCCCGGCGGCCAGTCGGTCAATACCACCTACTCCGCCGTCCGGATTACCCACCTGCCGACAGGCCTGGTAGTCTCCTGCCAGGATGAGAAGTCCCAGCTGAAGAATAAAGAGAAAGCCCTGAAGGTCCTGCGGGCCCGCCTCCTGGACATGGCCCGGGCCGAACAGGAGGGGGAAATGGCCGAGGAACGACGCTCCCAGGTGGGCAGCGGCGACCGCAGCGAGCGCATCCGCACCTACAACTTCCCCCAGAACCGGGTCACCGACCACCGCATCGGCCTGACCCTGCACCACCTGGACCAAGTTCTGGAAGGAGAACTGGATGAGATCATTGAGGCCCTGGTGACTACCGACCAGGCCGAACGCCTGGAGAAGATGGAGGCCTGAGATGACCCTGCTGGCAGCCCTGCAGGAGGCCACCCGGCGCCTGGCGGCCGGAGGCGTGGCCCGTCCACGGCTGGAGGCGGAGGTCCTTTTGAGCCGGGCCTGTAATTTAACCCGGCCCGGCCTCCTGGCCCGCCTGGAGGAGGAAATAACGCCGGCAGCCGCTAATCTTTTCTGGCCGGCAGTCGACCGCCGGGCGGCCGGTTACCCCCTCCAGTACCTCACCGGCCACCAGGAGTTTATGTCTTTAGATCTCCGGGTCACCCCGGCGGTCTTGATCCCCCGCCAGGATACCGAGGTGGTGGTGGAGGCCGTCCTGGAGCGGCTGCACCCGGAGGGCGAGTATACCATCGCCGACTGCGGCACCGGCAGCGGCGCCATCGCCCTGAGCCTGGCCCACTACCTACCCCGGGCCTGGGTCTACGCTACCGACATCAGCCCGGCGGCTCTGGCGGTGGCCCGGCAGAACGCCCGGAAATTGGGGTTGGCGGCGCGAGTAACCTTTTACCAGGGGGATTTCTTAGCGCCCCTCCAGGGGTTAAAACTCCAGGCCCTGGTGGCCAATCCCCCGTACATACCGGCTGCCGACCTGGCCGGGTTGCCTGTGGACGTTCGCTGGGAACCACGCCTGGCCCTGGACGGCGGTCCCGACGGTCTGGATGCCTACCGCGTCCTCCTGCCAGGAGGGGCGCGGCTTTTATGTCCCGGTGGCCTTCTGGCACTGGAGATCGGCTGTGATCAGGGACAGGCAGTGATGTCCCTGGCGGCGGCGACAGGTGCTTACCGCGACCAGCAAATTTTACCGGACTATGCCGGCCGGCCACGTTGTTTCCTGGCCTACCGCCGGGAAGAATAAAGACAGAGTGGGAAACATAGAGGTGAAGTAGGTGTCTGTAGGTATGCGGACCAGGTACTTAAAAATCGATCCCCTGGTACCGGAACTGCATAAGATCCGCCTGGCGGCCCGGATCCTCGCCCGGGGCGGGGTGGTGGCTTTCCCCACAGAAACGGTTTACGGCCTGGGTGCCAATGCCCTGGATGGCCGGGCCGTGCGCCGTATCTTCCGGGCCAAGGGACGCCCGGCCGATAATCCCCTCATCGTCCATATCGCCAGCTTCCAGGACGTCCAGGAGCTGGTGGCCTATTTACCGCCCCGGGCCACCCTCCTGATGCAGCATTTCTGGCCCGGTCCCCTGACCCTAATTATGCCCCGCAGCGGCATCATTCCGGACGAGGTTACCGCCGGCCTGGCTACAGTAGGCATTCGTATGCCCTCCCACCCGGTGGCCCAGGCCCTCATCCGGGCGGCGCACCTGCCCATTGCCGCCCCCAGTGCCAATACCTCGGGCCGTCCCAGCCCCACCACCGGCCAGCATGTCCTGCGGGACCTGCGGGGCAAAATAGACGCCGTGGTGGATGGCGGTCCGGCCACTGTCGGGGTGGAATCTACTGTCCTCGATTTGACAACGCCGGTGCCCACCATCCTGCGCCCGGGGGGTATTACCTATGAAGACCTGCAGGCCGTGCTGGGAGAAGTGGCCATTGATCCGGTCGTCAAAGGCCAGCAGGTGGAACACCCCAAAGCGCCGGGGATGAAGTATAAGCACTATGCCCCGGCAGGGGAGGTTTTTCTGGTCACCGGCGACCTGGACCGGGTGGTGGCCAGGGTCCGCGCCCTGGTAGCGGCCTGGCAGAGCCGCGGCCGGCGGGTGGCCGTCCTGGCCACCAGGGAGACGGCGCCGGCCTACCAGGCCCCGCCCCGGCCGGATTACCTGGAAGTCCTGGGGAGTCGCCGCCAGCCGGAGACCATCGCCGCCAACCTTTTCAGCGCTTTAAGGAATTGCGAACGCCACCACGCCGACATAATCCTGGCGGAAACCTTCACCGAAGAAGGCATCGGCCTGGCCATTATGAACCGCCTGCGCAAATCGGCGGCCAACCGTATTATCCGGGCGTAAGGAGGAGTCTTTTTGATGGAGCCGCTGGGTCTGATCCTGGTAGCCGTCGCCCTGGGGACGGACGCCTTTTCCCTGGCCACCGGCCTGGCCCTGGGGGGCTTTAAGGGGCGCCAGGCCTGGCTTTTTGCCGGCACCGTGGGCCTGTTTCATATCTTTATGCCTCTGACAGGTCTCTACCTGGGGTTGCTCCTGGGGCGGCTCCTGGGCAAAGTAGCTGCCATTATCGGCGCCCTGGTGCTGGCGGCCATGGGCGGCTTGATGCTCTGGGAGGCCTATAACAGCCGCCAGGGGACCAGGAGTATGGCCGGGCAGGTCCTCCGGTCCGTGCCCGGGCGGGGGGGCGTCGTCGGCGGGGCCATGGCTATCCTCCTCATGGCCGGCAGTGTCAGCCTGGATGCCCTGAGCGTGGGCTTCGGCCTGGGGGCCATCAGCGTCAACGTGCCCCTGACGGTCCTGACCATGGGCTTTATCGCCGGCACCATGACGGCCCTGGGACTCCTGGCCGGCCGGCGCCTGGGCTCCTTCTTCGGCAACCGGGCCGAGGTCGTGGGCGGTCTGATTCTGGTGGCCATTGGCTTCAAGATGTTAATGGGGGTTTAGCCTGATGCCTGGTATCCTCTTTGTCTGTACCGGTAATACCTGTCGCAGCAGCATGGCCGCGGCCCTGGCCGCCCACCTGGCGGCCAGGCGCGGCCTGGAGGTCAAGATTGCTTCAGCCGGCCTGGCGGCCCGGGAAG
>NZ_JAXGFQ010000046.1:0-12306 GCF_051020825.1 Moorella naiadis (nom. illeg.) | reverse complement strand
TGGTTCCATTCTACATGAAAAGCAGCGCCGAGTCCAGCATCATTTTTTAATTTCTTGGGGTGGCTGAGTAGTTACAAGAAGTCTTAACAACCAGCAGGAAAAAAAGAAATCATGTCGAACTTATTAAGCGTAGATGAAAAAGATGGTGCCGAACTGGCTACAAAAAACATTACACAGCTACTTTGGGGGAATAAATAAGTACACATAATAAGGAGAGTAAATTATAAAACACAAACAGCACTTCAGATATATAGGCAATATGAAGAAGATGGCAATGTGAAAGACTGATTTCCATTATTTAGCATCATGGCGTAGAGACAGATACAGCGAGGAGAAGCAGTAGCACATGGCCAAAGAGGCAGGAAACTACCAGCTGGTAAAAAAGCTTAACCGGATCAGCACTCTTAATATTATCAGACAACACAAAAGTATTTCCCGCAAGCAATTGGCCAGGGAACTCGGTTTAACACCGACGGCAATAACAGGGATCATTCGTGATTTGATGGCCGCAGGTTATGTTATGGAAAAGGGCCTGGGTAAATCTAGTGGTGGGAGACGACCGGTTAACCTCCATTTTATCCCGGATTCTGGTTATGTAATCGGGGCGGAAATAACAAAAAGTAAAACCACCCTGGGTGTCGTTAACCTGGACGCTAAACCTTTAGTAATTAACCGGTGTAATATCGATATGGCCGAACCGCGCCGGGGTTTGGAACAGCTTGCCGGAGAAGTAAAAAAGATGATTAAGGAAAACCACCTGGAGGAAATAAGGATATTGGGGATGGGCATAGCTTGCTCAGGACTCGTAGATATCGTTACCAAGGTAGTAAAACGCTCTCCTAATTTGGGGGGGAAGTGGCGTGATATTCCCATAGAAACCTGGTTGCAGGAAATGCTGGGCATCAATATTTTTGTCGAAAACAACTCCAATGCGGCTGCCCTGGCGGAATATACCTTCGGCCGCGGTAAGGAAACCCGGAATATGGCCTATATTAATCTCGGTGAAGGCATCAGCGCCGGAATTATCCTGGATGGTACGCTGGCATATGGCTATAAAGGATACACCGGGGAAATTGGCCATCTGGTGATAGACGAAAACGGACCCCTCTGCAATTGTGGTAATAATGGTTGCCTGGAGAGTTTATATGCCGTACCGGCCCTAGTACGTAAGGCGAATAATGAACTAGCCCTCTATAGTGGTAAAGACCCCTTAAAAACAATTTGGCGCGAGAAGGGGTCGGTGACCATAGAAGACATAATTACTTTTGCCGGAGATGCCGACTCCTATGCCGGGAAGCTGGTACGCCAGGCCGCCTGGCAAATCGGCAAAGGCGTGGCGGCCATTATCAACCTGTGTAACCCTGAAGCCGTATTTGTCGGCGGTATCCTGGCCACAGCGGGGGACAGTTTACTGGAACCACTGGCCAAAAGCATGCAAAAATATGCTTTCCCCGAACTGGCACGGGAGGTGAGGCTTGAGTTATCAACCATGCAAAAGGATACTGGGTTTTATGGCGGGTGCGCCGTGGCTATACGGGCGCTTTTCGATGGCGGCGCCGAAGCCCTGCTGGATGTTTAGGCCAGCGCAATGACGGTAGCAGAGAAATAAAAATGCCAGAAGGTGTAACATAGACGGGCGAAATGGATAGTGAGGTTGAAGGAATGATTGCTGAAGCCAGCATGATATTATCGTCAATAAGAACAGCACTAGGAAAAAGTCCAACGGCAAGCGGTTGCGTGTACCCGCACTCCATACAACAGGTGGGAAACGGGCACCTGCTGCTGGCCAGAATAGGAAATGAAAAGGTTTTATTACTTATCAATGCCGCCGATTGGTCAGGCTATGATGACTTTGCTGGCCAGGAAAGCTCAATCAATGGCGATAAGGTAAAAATAGCCCCTACAAGCCATGCAAACGCCTGCGCTTTACGCCGGTACTTTCCCTTTACCGCGGCGGTGCCCCTTGGTAATAAAGGCTTCAGTATGGGGATGGGCGACCGTCTGGGTTTAGCTACCCCGGGGCATATCCAGGCTATCGCCGGTACAGGAGTGAGACCGGTATTTGCCCAGCAGTCGGTGCGGGAATTGACCTTAACCGGCAGGAGCTTTGCTGATGTTTTGGATGACGTTACTTGGGGAGTCTTCCAGGAAGGCTACACGGAAGGCTTTGGCGCCGACGGCGATCACCTGAAACAGGAAAGGGAAGTCCAAGAGGCCCTTGCAGCGGGATACACCATGATTACCCTGGATTGCTCGGAAAGGCTGGATAATACTATTGCTACCAAAACCGGGAGCGAGATTAACGAGGCCTATAAAAAACTGAAGGAAGAAGCAACCAATAACCTGGAAGATATTTACTTGAATAAAAAATGTGATGTTAATGGGTATGAGATATTTTTTGATGAATTAAATTTAAAAAAAATAATCCTCACCTACCTGAAAGCTGTTAACTACGTAGAACATGTTTACAAAGACCTAATCGTACCCCATGGTAAAGAGATCGATTTCGAGGTTTCCATCGATGAAACTGCTTTTCCGACGACACCGGAAGCCCATTTCCTGGTGGGGGCGGAATTGCAAAGGCGCGGGGTAAAAGTAACAAGCATGGCTCCCCGCTTCTGCGGTGAGTTTCAAAAGGGAATTGATTATATCGGCGTGGTCGATGAATTTGAACGTCAATTCAAGATCCACGCCGCCATTGCCGCCCACTTTGATTATAAACTGAGCATTCATTCCGGTAGTGATAAATTCAAGGTATTTCCTGTCATTGGTAGATATACAAAAGAAAGATTACATCTGAAAACCGCAGGTACGAGCTGGCTCGAAGCGTTACAGGTAATTGCCCGGTGCCAACCCGAACTCTTATGCCAGATGTATCAACATGCCCTGGAACATGTGGACGAAGCCAGAGAGTACTACCATGTCAGCCTGGATACCGCCATAGTTCCTACTCCCGGGACCATAACGCCAGATACCATCGCGGGTATTTTAAGTCAGGACGATACCAGGCAAATGATGCATATTACCTATGGTTTTTTCCTTCATCCGAAAGTAGGTACCTTCAGGGAAAAGATATATACCGTACTCAATAATAATGAAGATGCTTACATGGCGGTATTAAAGCAGCATCTAGGCCGGCATATTGCATTGGTTAATATAGGGCACTCTTTTAAGGGGGGTGTAACAAATTAGTAAAATAACAGTTATGGAGGTGGGGAACTCAAATATTAAAAAACCAAAGCAAAAAGATGGGCACTCAAAATGGTAAACACAACCTTTAAAGCCTAAACTAGTAGAAAGGGTGAAATGTAACAATGGTAATGGAAGAGAGTAATTGTTGCCCTCCTGTAAGGATTCACAATGGTAGTAATAAGCGCATGTAATAATTCTGCGGGGGGGGTAAGCAGCAAAGTACAGAAAAAAACAGGATAGCGACACATATACACTTAAGGTTAGTATGGTAATCAATGAGCAGGATCCTTTATACGCCGCAGGATATGCTGAGTTTAAAAAAGGAGTAGAGACACGGACAAACGGTAAAATAAAGGCTGAGCTTATCCTAATTATAGTATTAAAAAATAAGTTTATTTTCTAACGGGATTAATAAAGCAACTATATTCTTGACAAGGAGGAGCATGATATGCCGTTGGTCGATTGGATTGTATTGGGACTCTTTTTTCTAGTAATGGTTGGAATAGGGATTTGGTCGCATCGTCAAATCCGTGATTCCCATGACTACTTTACTGCGGGAGGGAAAATGCCGTGGTGGCTTTCTGGGGTTTCGCACCATATGTCCGGTTATAGTGCGGTTGTATTTGTCGGTTATGCTGCGGTCGCTTACACGTATGGTTTTACCCTTTATATCTGGTGGGCTATTCCAGTGTCTATTGCCGTGTTTTTCGGCGCATTTACCATTGCACCGAGATGGGCCCGATTACGGGCACGGTATAATATTGGTTCCCCGATGGAGTACTTAGCAACCCGATACAATGTTCCGACTCAACAGTTGATGGCTTGGAGCGGTGCCTTGCTCAAGGTTTTTGACGTCGGAGCCAAATGGGCTGCCGTCGCTATCATCCTGCAAGTATTTACCGGTCTTCCATTGATTGTTGGGATTATTTTAACGGGCGGGGTTTCTTTGATCTATTGTACCATTGGCGGATTGTGGGCAGATGCTTTAACTGATTTTGCCCAGTTTGTTATTCAATTCGCGGCAGGACTCGCTATGTTCTTTATTGTTTTAGCCAAGTTTGGCGGTTTGGATGCAATTTTCGGGATTTGGAACCAGTTGCCCCCAAGCCATCATTACCCCTTGACAGGCCCATTTACGTTGAGTTTCTTCCTAGCATACTTGTTGATTGACTTCCTCAGTTATAATGGAGGAACCTGGAACCTGGCACAACGCTATATTGCTGCACCTACCGGTGCACAGGCCCGTAAAGCGGCCATTCTTTCCGGCTTCTTGTACTTGCTCTGGCCTCTCGTCCTCTTCTTTCCGATGTGGGCTGCGCCCCTTCTCTTACCAGGATTAAAGGACCCCAGCCAATCATATGCGATGTTGGCCAAAAATCTTTTGCCGCCTGGCTTAGTCGGTCTTGTCTTAGCTGGTATGTTTAGCCATACGATGGCCATGACTACGTCGGATGCCAATGCCATTTCAGCAGTTATAACACGGGACATCCTTCCAGTTATTTGGAAAAAGGCCCAAAATTTTTCCAGTGAAAGTTTTTTGAAAACGGCCCGGGTTACCACGTTTATCTTTATTGCGCTCACAATGGTTATAGCTGCCGAGCAGGACAAATTCGGCGGGGTTTTGGGTCTCATTTTAACCTGGTTTGGTGCTCTGGTTGGCCCGATTTCAATTCCAATGCTCTTCGGCCTGTTACCGGCTTTCAGGCATAGCGGCGTTACTGCAGCTATTGTGTCCTGGGTCGGGGGAATTATTGCATTTACCGTTGTTAAATATGCCTTTGCATCCAGTCTTGCCGTAACGGTTTCGATGCCGGTTCTTGTTTCCATGGTGTTATTTATTCTTCTTGGACTACTTTCTCGCAGACGGGAATTGCCTGCAGAAGTCAGTCATATGATGGAGGCGTTAAGCTACGATTCCATATCTAAACCGACAGCTTAATAATCCTTGGTAAGGTAAAAATTCATCAGGAAGGATTTACATCCAAATAATCAAGAAATCTTTTTATGACGGACCTTTTTATAGAGTCATCAAACACCAAATTCAACGTTTGGTGTTCGATGACTCAATTTAAACCTGGAATTGGCAAGTAACAGGTTATAAGAGCTATCTGGGTAGGCTGGGTACCATTTACAGAAAAATTGAGCAGCATTCGTCATGCTACGAACACGAAATCACACTTCTGGTAAAAGAGGAGTGCCGTTATGATAACGATCTGGGGTAAAAAGGCAACACTTAAATAGACCTGGCAAAGCCGGCTAATCTAAAAACAGCTATGGGTTCGGAGGGGGGAGTTCCTAGCCGGAGGCCACCAAGAGCCACGACCTCTGCCGGATAAATTTCTGAAGCGGATAACTGAAACCACCTCCTCTAACCGGAGCTAACCTTACGTGCCGGTAACGGCCAGAGCCGACCACGTTTCCTGGCACATTCAGGATTAAACGCCTAATGGAGTTTATTTCATAGTTGGCGGCGTTGGGAGGCAATAGAGCCAGCCGGAACCAGTTCAGGAGATTGTAAGCTAGGATTTTCAACCACATGTAAGCTGTATTGCGTCGAGGGTCGAGTTTGCTCAAGGTTTCCCGCAAGAATTCCAAGAAGCTACCATTACTGGCGGTCTTGCTGCCATAGAGATTAGCGTTGACCAATTCACCGCTCCCGGAGATAAAGGCCACCTTGGCTTTGTAGGAGGCGCGGCCGTGGTAGCGGGGGTTGTAACCTACTTCGGAACCCTTTTGATTACCGAAAGATGGTGATGACAGTATCATCAAAGTCCAGCCATACTTCCCGGGGACCGTCCCGGTCGGCCATAAGGTCGAGAATAGCTTCATTCACCTGGCGTAGCTGCTCAACCTGCTCCAGGGTAAGCCGGGACAAAAGGCCACGCAGGGTGCGTTCATCAGCAACCCGGTCGATCCCTTTGAGCTTCTGGTAACCGGGGTCGTAT
Source organism: Moorella naiadis (nom. illeg.) (assembly GCF_051020825.1). Classification (NCBI taxonomy): domain Bacteria; kingdom Bacillati; phylum Bacillota; class Clostridia; order Neomoorellales; family Neomoorellaceae; genus Neomoorella; species Moorella naiadis (nom. illeg.). The sequence continues at coordinate 6,169 of NZ_JAXGFQ010000046.1, read as the reverse complement.
TTGAGGGCTTCCATATGGGAGAACCGTAACAGGCCTAGCCCAGCGCAATCAATCATAGTTTCAATCAGTTCAGCGGCGCAGTAGGTGCAATTATGATAGCGTTTAATGGCAAGATGCTGCCGTAAACATATCGGAGAAACTGATGACTTGCTTTAGTGCCTCGAACAGCCCAAAGTTACCGTAAGCGGTAACAGTGGTATTATCAAAGGTAATCGGTAGGTTGGTTCTAGCAGCTAATTTTTCCAAGCACCTGATAGCTTTCTGACAGCGGCGCTCCTGGTTCCTTTTTTGCTGACGCAGCAAATTTTCCTGTTGATTATTGGTAAGTATTTGTGCTACCCTGATGGAGGAGAACCCCTTTCTTCCGGGTGGTTTGGGTGATACTTACCAATTCTGGATCGGATGGGGTTCTCCTTCTTTTTGCTAAATTTTTTACCCTTCTTTTAAGGTGTCATGCCTTGCGGCATAAGGATTCTTTGCGGTTACTTACCGGATCTAAGTTAAATGAAATGAGGGTGGAAAACATGTTAAACCAAGGAGAAAGTATATTTAACGCGGGCTTGCTTGACTTTTATAGCGAACATGCCACCAAAACTTTACTTTCCTTCTGGAAACGTGCGGTGGACAACGAACATGGCGGGATTTTCACGTGCTTTGACAACACCGGAACTCAATTAATAAGTAAAAACAAATATACGTGGTCACAAGGGCGGTTTATTTGGATCTGGTCCCGAATCGCCCGTATAAGTCAATCCGGACTTTTATCGGAAGATCCCGAATTCTACCTCGTGCAAGCAAAGAAAACTGTTGATTTTTTGTGGCAGCATGCCGTACTGGAAAACGGAAACTGTGCTTTTGTCCTCACCGAAACCGGTGATCCAGTCGAGGAGATACCCGGACAAGGATATGATACAAGTTTTTATGCCGATTGTTTTGTCGTTCTTGGCTTTTCCGAGTATGTAAAGGCCACACGGGATACCGAAATCCTTAAGAAAGCCCTTATCCTGTATGATCAGATTGTGAAACGCCTTAAGCAAAAGAACCTGCGCAGTGAACCTTATCCGATCCCAGAAGGAGTACAGGCGCATTCTGTCTCGATGATCATGCTCAATGTAACACAGGAACTGTATGAGGCTTTGTCTTACTTAAAACATCCGCGTAGCCAAGAACTCAAACAAGCAGCTCTGGGCCACGCCAATGACATTATGACGGTTTTTTACAATGCAGATGGCACAATTACCGAGATGTTGGCCCCTGATGGCTCTCCTCTTCAAGATACCGTACTTTGTCGGCATGTTAACCCTGGGCATACCATCGAATGCATGTGGTTTATTATGCAAAATGTGCGAAAGCTCGGCGGGACAGATTGGACCCATAAAGCAGCTAAGGCTCTGAAGCGAGCCTTTGAAGTAGGATGGGACCCTGAATACGGTGGGCTTCTCCGTTTTGTAGATCGCCAGGGAGGTAAGCCTCAAGGGACAACAAACGGTGATCCTTATGAGAAGTTGATCCTCGATACCTGGGATACAAAGCTATGGTGGCCGCATTCGGAGGCATTGTATACAACTTTGCTGATGTATAGCGTAACACGTGATGAAACTTTTCTCCGGCTCTATGAGAAAACACACACGTATGTGTTTACCATATTCCCCAATCCCGACGAAACTGTTGGAGAATGGATCCAAATCCGGGACCGTACAGGCAAGCCGATACAGAAAGTCGTTGCTTTACCGGTTAAAGACCCGTATCACATCTTGAGAAATGTGTTATTAACGATTGAGCTTATACAGGAGAACCTTAGCCGTTAATATTTTTTAATACCGTCTTGCCGTTTAGCGTTTTAGCTTAGATGTTAACGAGAAAAGCCTTCGGTGGTGAATAATAATAATATGGAAAATCTTAATCTTAAACTGGGTACGGCAAAAATTGACATTACCCCTAAGCATCCCATACCTTTGGCAGGGTTTGCCCACCGTCAAGGAAATTTTGAAGATGTTATCCATCCGCTTCATGCCCGGATTTTGCTTTTTAAACAAACGGAAGCGGATGGTACGCGGCAAAATGTGCTGATTGTTTCGGCCGATTTAATTTGGTGGGGATCGGAGCGCATCCCGGTACTCAAAGAAAGGTTGCAACGGGAATTCGGCTTCACGTTTTCTTCGATGCTTTTTCATGCTACCCATAACCACTCAGGGCCCCAGACAAGCGGCCGGTTTACGCCTTCACTGGGCCCCTTAGACTTCAGGTATGTTGTTGAAGCATTGGAAGAGCGAATCATCGATGGGGTTCGAAGCGCTTTGCAAAACCTTGAATCTGTCAGGATCGACCGTGGGACGGGTTATTGCGGCTTTTCCATTAACCGTCGAAAAGTTGTTGAAGGTGAAATGACGATGGCCCCGAACCCGGACGGACCATCTGACCCGGAAGTAACGGTGCTCCGCTTTGTTAGGGAAACGGGAAGTACCAAGGCCTTGTTGGTACATTACGCATGCCATGCAACGACTACCGGGGATAATTTTGTCTCTTCGGAGTTTCCGGGTATCGCAATGGACTATCTTGAGGATAAAATAGGGGGAACCACGGTTGCAGCCTATCTCCAGGGGTATTGTGGGGATGTACGACCGGCTCTTATTCGTGACGGCGCCTTTTACCGGGGGGATGATCAGGAAGTTTGCCGCTTAGGTCAAACTCTCGGGGATGAGGTGTTAAGGGTTATGCAAAGCCAAATGGAGGCGTTGCAAACAAGCCGAATAATAAGCCAAACTTTGACGGTAGACCTTCCTCTACAGAACCTTCCGACACGAAGCGAACTGAAAACAAAGAGTGCTGAAGGAGGAATCTATGCAGAATGGGCCGAGATTCTCATGAAGCATCCTGAACGAATTCATTCCAGTGTTCCTCTGGAGATGACATGGGTACATCTCGCTGAAGGGCTTTCGCTCTTAACCGCCAATGCGGAAATGGTGGTGTCCTATGGCCTTTTCATCAAAGATAAATTCGCGAGGCGAATTCTTCCAGTAGGATATACTAATGGTATGATCGGGTATGTGCCGACGGCAAGGCAAATCGACGAAGGGGGTTACGAGTCTAAAGATTCGGTGCTTTACTTTGGCCAGCCTGCCCCTTTTGATCCTTTGGTGGAAGAACGGATTTGTACGGAAATCCAACGCTTAGCTGAAAGGAAGGATGAAACATGCCGATAAATCTGGAGTCGGTTCGGCCTCTACCGGCAGAACGGTTGCACGTTGAAGTTTATTCAACCCGTACTGATATGGGTAACGCAGCAGCTCACGATGTGGTGAAAAAGATGAAGGAGCTTTTGGCGGAGAAAGAACGGATTCGCATGATTTTTGCAGCCGCACCCTCTCAGAATGAGTTTCTGGCGGGGTTAACCCATGCGGATGGGATTGATTGGTCTCGGGTTACGGTATTTCATATGGATGAATACTTCGGGTTACCTGAGGACGATCCAAGACGGTTTTCCCGCTTCTTAGCCGACCGCTTGTTTGATATAGTGAGACCGGGTGAAGTCAATCTCATTGATACGTCAAGGGGCCTTGAAACCGAATGTAAGCGTTACGGGGAATTGCTTAGAGCTGAACCGATCGACATAGTATGTCTTGGTATTGGGGAAAATGGTCATATCGCCTTTAATGACCCTTGGGTTGCAGATTTTAACGACACCAAGACGGTAAAAATTGTCCAACTTGATGAGGCCTGCCGCAACCAACAAGTCCATGATGGCTGCTTTCCGAATCTCGAAGCCGTACCGACGCATGCGATCACACTCACCATTCCTATACTCATGGCCGGCGCTTATTTATACTGTATTGTTCCGGGAAAAACCAAACAAAATGCCGTAAAGCGTACCCTCTACGGCCCAATTACGCCGGATTGCCCGGCTTCTGTCTTAAGACGCCATCCGAACTGTACTTTATATTTGGATAAAGATTCTTATGGGAACTGATAAGGAGATGGACCAGATGAGCCAAAAAGAAAAACGTTTTGCTCTAGAGGGAATACATTACCGCACTGGGAAGCAGGTGCGTGTTTGGGTTGAAGGTGAAATTATTCGCGACGTTGAGCCATTAAAGCACTCACAAACTGCAGAGTCTTCCTGGATCGGGCCGGGTTTGGTGGACCTGCAGATTAACGGGTATGGCGGGATGGATTTTAATACGCCTCCTTTTGGAGAGGATATGGTGGAGAATGTAACTAAGGCTTTATGGCGGGAAGGGGTTACATCATATTTTCCCACCATTACCACAAATTCAGATACGGCTATTGAAGAATCGGTCCGCAAACTCTCTTCTGCCGTTGATGCTGATCCTCTGCTGGTCAAAACCATTAAAGGGATACATCTGGAAGGCCCGTTTATCTCGCCGGAAGATGGCCCGCGTGGAGCACATCCGCTTGAGCATATTAAACCACCCGATTGGGACCGATTTAAAAAATGGCAGGAAGCAGCCAAAGGCCGGATCAAACTCATTACATTATCCCCTGAATGGCCGGGTTCCGCCGAGTTTATTGCACAATGTGTTGTCCACGGTGTGAAAGTGGCCATTGGGCACACGGCTGCATCGTCGGAGCAGATTCTTAAGGCGGTGAACGGCGGGGCAACGTTGTCTACTCATTTGGGAAACGGTGCACATCCCGTGTTACCGCGACATCCTAATTACATTTGGGATCAACTCGCTAACGAGCGGCTTTGGACGAGTATGATTGCCGATGGCTTTCATCTTCCAGACTCCGTTCTAACGATCATTCATAAGGTCAAAAAGAGGCAGGTTTTTTTGGTGAGTGATTCTGTTTATTTAGCAGGCTTGGAAGCCGGAGAATATGAAACCCACATCGGCGGCAAAGTGGTGTTAACACCGGAGGGAAAACTTCACCTGGCGGAGAATCCGAAGTTGCTCGCCGGCTCTGTAAAATCCTTAAGACAGGATATTGAATATTTGAGCGACCGCCTCTTAACGTTTAAAGAGGCATGGGAAATGGCGTCCCTGTACCCTTCAGCATTTATGGAGTTTGCTTCCCAAACAGGTTTAGAGGTGGGAGCCCCTGCCGACCTGGTTCTCTTTGAGCGTCAACAGAACCGAAAGAACCGAATAAAAATCTTACAAACGTATAAAGCCGGCAAGCGTGTGTACTCATCGCATTAATAAAAGGAGGACGAAACCATGACAACACCGGTTATGACCCAGTACCTGAACAAGATCTTTGAGCATTTACAGAAAATCCACGACGAAGAAGGAGATGCCATTAAGAAAGCAGCCCGGCTGGTCGCCGATCATATCAAAGAAGATAAATTGGTTTATGTCTATGGGCCTGGAGGGCACTCTAACCTCGCCTCCCAGGAAATCTTTTTCCGGGCTGGTGGGCTCATGCATGTCAGTGCCATGTTAGATGAAGGCACACTTTTGAGTAATGGAGCGCTTCGTTCCATGGCGATTGAACGGACCCCAGGATACGGAAAGATTGTCATTGACGATTATGGCCTTCAAGAAGGGGATCTGCTAATCATCGTCAATGCCTATGGTATTAACGCAGCGACGATTGATGCAGTTTTAGAAGCAAAACGCCGGGGAGTTAAAACCATTGGTGTGACTTCTGTTCACCATGCTTTGGAAACTCCAAAGGATCACCCGGCTCGTCACCCATCGAAAGCGAATTTGGCCGATCTTGTAGACGTTGTTTTAGATTGTAAAATCGATGTGGGTGATGCCGTGGTGGAAATTGAAGGGTTGGGCCAACGCGTCGCAGCCATGTCTACGTTTGCCAATGCCTTTATCTTAAATTCCCTTATGGCGGAGACGGTAGACTTACTGGTCAAAGAGGGCATCACGCCGCCCATTTGGATGAGTGGGAATGCCACTGGCGGAGATGAGGCCAATGCCCGCTTTATCGAGCGCTTTAAAGGAAGAATTAAGAAGCTTTAGTTCTATAGGCAGGGAGTCATTTGAATGAGCGATTAAGGTGGACTCCATAGTCAAGAACAACAAAATGAAAAATTTTAAGTAGTTGAAGTTGACCTTGCTAGTTACCAGTTATGGATATTAATTCCCGGGAATCGGCTACCTGATAGTAAATTTAAGCTAGACGCCCATTCCGCCGCGGCGACACCAGCAGAAGGATGAAAATTGTAATATTGGGTGAGGGTGAGGGGTGG